>NZ_JADYVV010000015.1:0-143450 GCF_020194035.1 Bradyrhizobium sp. BRP56 | reverse complement strand
CCGCAGACCAACGGCCTCGTCGAACGCTTCAACCGGCGTATCGCCGAAGCCATTGGCCGCGAACACAAGCGCGGCAGCGCCCGGCGGACCTTCATCGACCATGCCGATCGCGACGCCTTCATCGCCAGGTTCGTCCACGACTACAACCGGACTCGCCTCAAATGCCTCGGCTACCAGGCCCCGATCCAGGCCGTTGCTAAACTCACGGGACTGAACACGAAAGCAGGGACCCATAGCCGCCGACGTCAGTTGGCTTGCTGCGCTGGAGCCACAACCCGTTTCAACAACAAAGCCCTGTGGTTATGGGTCCCTGCTTTCGCAGGGACGACGTGTGGTATGACCAGCGAGCTCTCACGCGCGCATGCGGACGATCCAGTACGCCGCGGCTTCTCGGTTCAAGATGAGCTACGCATCAGTGGTGCATCGCATCACGCGAGAACCATCCTCATCGTCGTCCTGGCGCAAGCCAGGACGACGGCGGTGAAGGTTCGCGTCTACCCCTCCGCCTCAATCCACTCCGCGGCGCCGCGCCACAGCGCGTCGCGGTGTTCGCTGCGGAAGAAGCCGAGATGGCCGATCGCTTTTGCGCCGGCGTCGGCAGGGCGGATCGAGATGATCTCGGGCGTGGTCGACGTGAAGGCGGAGCACAGCAATTCGACGGCCGGCCGCGTCGCCCAGGTGTCGTCGGTCATGACAAGCGCGCGGAGCTTGCCCTTGAACTTCGGAAAATTGTCGCGCGCCGTCAGCGTGGCATCATCGAGCAGATAGCGCTCCCGCATCACCCAGCTCCGCCATTGCTCGAACGCGCCCCTCGGCAGGTCCATGCCGAGGCCGGCCCAGGCGGGCAGGTAGCCGAGCGTGCGCGCCAGCGGCAGGCCGACGCCGTTCATGAAGGCGACGACGCGGTAGCGCTCGGGCGAGGCCATCAGCTTCCAATAGGCAGCCTGCGAGGCGATCAGGAGCGCGCGCGGAATCTCGGCATTGTTGGCCAGCAGGCCCAGCGCCTGGCCGCCGAAGGAGTGGCCGACATAGGCGAAGGGGAGGTTGCGGTAGCGCTCGCGCATCCAGCTCACCGCCGCGGTGGCATCGAGCGCGGCCCAGTCGGCCATGGTGGCCTTGAAGCCGGCCAGCGATTTCGGCTTGTTGAGGCCGGTCGCCGCCATCGGCCGGCTATCGCCGGTGCCGCGGTAGTCGTAGGTCAGCACCGCCGCGCCGCGGCGGGCGAGGTAGCCGGCAAAGCCGCGATAGACCTTGCGGGGCACGGCGGTCGCCGAATTGATCAGGACAGCGTGGCGCCGGGTGCCGCGCGGCAGGAACAGCGTCGCGGCGAGCGGATAGCCATCTGCGGCCGGCACGACGATGTCGTCGCTAAAAACGTCGTCCAGCGCGGCGGAGGCCACGGCGATTTCCCCGGCATTCATGCTATGCTCTACCAAATGCGAATTCGGATTTCCCTGCAAGGGCTTGACCAGATTGCAGGAATCCTTCTAGCGGGAAAGCGGGGGCCTGTGTATAAGCCGGGCTTTCCTCATGCCGTGATTAAGTCGCGGTTTTTGCTCAGGAGTTGACCTTATGTCCGCGCGGTGGACACCCGATAGCTGGCGCGCCAAGAAGGTGCTGCAGGTGCCCGATTATCCCGATGCCAAGGCATTGGCCGATGTCGAGGCCCAGCTGGCGACCTTTCCGCCGCTGGTGTTCGCGGGCGAGGCGCGCAGCCTGAAGAAGGCGCTGGGGCGGGTCGCCGCCGGCGAGGCCTTCCTGCTGCAGGGCGGCGACTGCGCCGAGAGCTTTGCCGAGCACGGCGCCAACAACATCCGCGACTTCTTCCGCGTCCTGTTGCAGATGGCGGTCGTGCTGACCTATGCCGGCGCGCTGCCGGTGGTGAAGGTCGGCCGCATCGCCGGCCAGTTCGCCAAGCCGCGCTCGTCGCCGACCGAGAAGCAGGGCGACGTCGAGCTGCCGAGCTATCGCGGCGACATCGTCAACGACATCGCCTTCACCCCGGAGGCGCGCATTCCCGATCCGCAACGCCAGCTGATGGCTTATCGCCAATCCGCCGCGACGCTGAACCTGTTGCGCGCGTTCGCCACCGGCGGCTTCGCCAATCTCGGCAGCGTGCATCAGTGGATGCTCGGCTTCCTGAAGGATTCGCCACAGTCACGCCGTTACAAGGAGCTGGCCGACCGCATCTCGGATGCGCTGAACTTCATGCGCGCCTGCGGCCTCGACCTCGAGAGCCATCCCGAGCTGCGCGCCACCGATTTCTACACCAGCCACGAGGCGCTGCTGCTCGGCTACGAGCAGGCGATGACGCGGGTCGATTCCACCACCGGCGACTGGTACGCGACTTCCGGCCACATGATCTGGATCGGCGACCGCACCCGTCAGCTCGATCACGGCCATGTCGAATATTTCCGCGGCATCAAGAATCCGATCGGCCTGAAATGCGGCCCGTCGCTGAAGCCGGACGAGCTGTTGAAGCTGATCGATATCCTCAATCCCGACGATGAGCCGGGGCGCCTGACCCTGATCAACCGGTTCGGCGCCGACAAGGTCGGCGACCATCTGCCGGGCCTGATCCGCGCCGTGCAGCGGGAAGGGCGCAAGGTGGTGTGGTCGTGCGATCCGATGCATGGCAACACCATCACCTCGACCTCGGGCTACAAGACGCGGCCGTTCGACCGCGTGCTATCGGAGGTGAGGTCGTTCTTCCAGATCCACGCTGCCGAAGGCACCCATGCCGGCGGCGTGCACCTGGAGATGACCGGGCAGGACGTCACCGAATGCATCGGCGGCGCGCGCGCCATCACCGATGAAGACCTCAACGACCGCTACCACACGGTCTGCGATCCCCGTCTTAATGCCGAACAGTCGATCGACATGGCCTTCCTGATCGCCGAACTCCTGAAGCAGGAGCGCGCCGGCAAGGTCAAGCCGATGCCGGCCGCTGCGGGGTTGTGATTGGGGCTGTGGCTTGGGCAGGCAGTGACTTGGACTTGGGGGCCGTGACTTGCTGAGGTTCTGGCGAGCCACCATCAACTCGCGCAACGGGCTGGCATTCGCCATTCGCTCGGAGCAGGCGATTCGCGAGGAGGTGGTGGCGCTGGCGCTGTCGCTGCCGCTGGCCTGGCTGGTCGGCGCCACCGTGATGCGCCGGGTCGAATTGGTCGCGACCGTGGTGCTGGTGCTCGTCATCGAGCTGCTCAACACCGCGATCGAGAAGCTAGCCGATCGCCTGACCATGGATCACGATCCGCAGATCGGGCGGGTCAAGGACATGGGCTCGGCCGCGGTCGGCGTCGCGCTCGTCATGGCCGGGCTGTTCTGGCTGTTCGCCCTCGCCGAACGCATGGGCGCGTTCTGATTCCCGAGCATGATCCGGAAACGTGGGAACCGGTTTTCCGATCAGATCATGCTCAAAAGAAGCTCCCGCCGGTCATGGCGCGATTTCTGCAATCGCACCATGACTGGAAGGTGATTGAAGTTTGCTGTTGTGCAGGACAACTTAGGCGTATGAGCGAACAACAGATCAAGATTACCCTGGCGCAACTCAATCCGACGGTCGGTGACGTCACCGGCAACGCCGCGAGGGCGCGCGCCGCGCGCGAGAAAGCCAAGGCCGACGGCGCCGACCTCGTGGTGCTGTCGGAACTGTTCATCGCCGGCTACCCGCCGGAGGATCTGGTGCTCAAGCCGGCGTTCCAGTCGGCCTGCCGCGCCGCGATCGAGGAACTGGCGCGCGAGACCAGGGATGGTGGCCCAGCGATGCTGATCGGCACGCCGTGGGTCGAGGACGGCAAGCTCTACAATGCCTGCGCGCTGCTCGACGGCGGCCGCATCGCCGCGCTGCGCTTCAAGGCCAATCTGCCGAATTACGGCGTGTTCGACGAGAAGCGGCTGTTCGCGCGCGGCCCGGCGCCGGGCCCGGTGACGGTGCGCGGCGTGCGTATCGGCGTGCCGATCTGCGAGGACATCTGGCTCGAGGAGTCCGAAGAATACGAGAACGTCGTCGAATGTCTCGCCGAGACCGGCGCCGAGATTCTCGTGGTGCCGAACGGCTCGCCCTATGCCCGCGACAAGGCCGACCTCAGGCTGTCGATCGTCGTCGCGCGCGTCACTGAGAGCGGGCTGCCGCTGGTCTATCTCAACGAGGTCGGCGGCCAGGACGAGCTGATCTTCGACGGCGCCTCGTTCGCGCTGAATGCCGATCTTTCCGTTGCGGCGCAGCTTCCGGCGTTCGAGGAGAACATCACGACGCTGACCTGGCGCAAGACCGCCGACGGCTGGCGCTGCAACGGGCCGATCACGGCGCAGCTCGAGGGCGACAAGGCCGATTACGCGGCCTGCGTGCTCGGTCTGCGCGACTATGTCCGCAAGAACGGTTTTCCCGGCGTGCTGCTCGGCGTCTCCGGCGGCATCGACTCGGCGCTGTGCGCGGCGATCGCGGTCGATGCGCTCGGCGCCGACAAGGTGCGCGGCGTGATGCTGCCGTTCCGCTACACCGCGCAGGTGTCGCTCGACGATGCCGCCAAGCTCGCCGCGGCGCTCGGCATCCGCTACGAGATCCTGCCGATCGCCGATGCCGTGAACGGCTTCGAGACGATTCTGGCGCCGGTGTTCAAGGGGCTGGACCGCGACATCACCGAGGAGAATTTGCAGGCGCGCGCCCGCGGCACGCTGTTGATGGCGATCTCCAACAAGACCGGCGCCATGGTGGTGACCACCGGCAACAAGTCGGAGATGTCGGTCGGCTACGCCACGCTGTACGGCGACATGAACGGCGGCTTCAATCCGATCAAGGACATCTACAAGACCGAGGTGTTTCGCCTGTCGAGCCTGCGCAATGGCTGGAAGCCGGACGGCGCGCTCGGGCCGTCAGGCGAGGTGATCCCGGTCAACATCATCATCCGGCCGCCGACCGCCGAGTTGCGCGAGAACCAGACCGACCAGGATTCGCTGCCGCCCTACGACGTGCTGGACGCGATCCTCAAGCGGCTCGTGGAGCGCGAGGAGCCGCTGGCGACCATCATCGAAGCCGGCTTCGACCGCGACGTGGTGGCCCGGGTCGATCGCCTGCTCAACATCGCCGAATACAAGCGGCGGCAGGCGGCGCCGGGGGTGAAGGTGACGCGGAAGAATTTCGGCCGCGACCGCCGCTATCCCATCACCAACCGCTTCCGCGATTTCGGCAAGGCGCTGCCGGCGCCCGACGAGACGCTGGTGGCGCGCACCTCGCGCGCGTCGGCGGAGGCGTTCGAGGGCTGAGCTCTTCTTACCGCTTCGGGATGAAGGTCGGGCCGACGGTGCGGATCTGGCCGTCGCTCGCCGGCGCGGCCGCCGGTGCCGTGGCGTCAGCAGCTGCGGGCTGCTGTTGAGCCGCGGCTGCCGGCGCGCCCTTCTTGCCGGCGGCGGCCTTGGTCTGGGCGCGCTGCTGCATCTTCCGCGCGCTCTCCTCGGTGACGATGATGTCGCCCTGCTGCTCGGCGGACGCCTTGTCGTCGACCGCCTTCAACGCCTCGGCCCAGCTCTGGCCGGCCGGCTTGCAGGAGCAGGACGGATTGAACTCGGTGCGGTACTTGAAGGCGTTCGGCAGCGACGAGTAGGACACACCGCTGATCGAGACCGCCTGGTTGATGTCCTCGCCGGGATTTCGGTAGGTGAACAGGCTGGCATCCGCGGCGGGGCACTGCGCCTTGCAGATTTGCTCGTCGGCGGCGAAGCGCGCCTGCACCGTTGCGAACGAGATCGGGAAATAGGCGCCGTCGCAGGTGCGGACGCAGACGGTGCGGAAGGTGCCGGACTGGGCGCCATACTGCGCGTCGGGCGGGGGCAGCGGGTTGTTGGGATTGCCGCCACCACCGCCGCCGAACAGGTTCTCGAGGAAGTTGCCGGGGCCACGCGCGGCCGCGGCATATTGCGGGCCGCAATTATTCTGCGCCAGCGCGGTCAGGACCGAGCGGCGCTGGTTCTCGCGGTCGGCGCCGCCGAGCCCGCCGGAGCGCAGCCGCTCGAGATTGGCGGTGATCTGGTCGAGATTGGCGCGCATCTGCTGGATCTGGGTGTTGACCGGACCGCACTGCGCCGAATTGTTATTGAAGAGCGAGAAGAACCCCGAGCTGTCGCAGCCCATGCGCCGGGCCTGCGCCGTCACGCGATCGAGCTCGCCCTGCTGGCGGGTTGCCGCGTCCTGGTAGCGGCGGATCTGCTCGTCCTTGGCCGGGTCGCCGGAGCCGCCGCCGCGGTCGATCGCCGCCAGCTGGCCTTCGAGCCGGCCGCACATCGGATTGGCCTGCGGATTGGGCTGTGGCGCGCCTTGCGGAGCCGGACCGGGCGGGCCGGGGGGCACCTGCGCCAGGGCATGCATGGCGGGCAGGGACATGCCGGCCAGCACGGCGCAACTCAGAAACCAGCGGGAGAAGCGAGAACGGGAGCTATTGGGCATATCCGGCCATTAAAACGACGCCGCGCGGCGATCAACGCCAAAGCGCGCGGGCAAGGCCGCTGCAATAGCCGTTTCTCGGGGCAGCGTCACGTCGTTTCCGGGGCGCCGGTGTGGCAATAACCCCGTCTGGCCAGCGGCTTGGCTCAGCGCTGGCAGGTGATGGCGACGAATTCGCCGCAGCCGTTGCCGTTACATTTTTCATTTGCGGCGTGCGGAACCGCGCCGGTGATCTCGTCGGGATCGACGCGGCGGTAGTTGGTGGCCTGCGCAAAATCGCGTGACCGGCAATAGGCGCGGGCGGCGGAGGCACCGCAGCGATCGCCGCGGGCGAGGCACTGGTCGATGCCGTAGCCGTCGGCCTGGTTGGCGACGATGAAGACGCGGCTGTCGGCCAGCGCGGCCGAGGAAACAAGGAAGGACGGAGCAAGAAAGAGCGTGCAGGCAATCAATGCTGAAACAGGCCGCATGGTGCACCAGTGAAAATGGCAGGGAATCCGCAAGCGACCGGATACGCCCAAAGCCTTAATAATGATTAACCATGAGGGCGTTGACGTGCTTTCGGTGCGGGGCGGGTGTCAAACCGCCCGAAAACAGCCCCTTGACGCAATAATGGGGCCGTGAGACATGGTGGAACCATGAACGGCCACCTCGCCATCTGCAGCATTTGCCGCGAGATTATGAGCTAGCGATTCGCTGGCTGAGGCCGTCTTTTCTCAACACATGAGAGCATTGGACCGCCCGGCCGCAAGGGAACGGTTTCCATGGATTTGCGCCTCTACGATACGTTGACACGGGAGAAGCGGCCGTTTGTGCCGCTCGATGCCGACAACGTCCGCATGTATGCCTGCGGACCGACGGTCTACGACTTCGCCCACATCGGCAACGGCCGCGCCGCCATCGTTTTCGACGTGCTGTTTCGCGTGCTGCGCCATCGCTATGGCGCCGATCACGTGACCTATGTCCGCAACGTCACCGACGTCGACGACAAGATCAACGTCCGCGCCGCGCGGGATTATCCCGGCGTGCCGCTGAACGAGGCGATCCGCAAGGTCACCGAGCTGACCTATCAGCAGTATCAGGACGACGTCACCGCGCTCGGCTGCTTGCCGCCGACCGTGCAGCCGCGCGCCACCGAGCATATCCCGGAGATGCGCGCAATCATCGAGAAGCTGGTCGCCGGTGGCTTTGCCTATGTCGCCGAGGATCACGTGCTGTTCTCGCCGCAGGCGATGAACGCGGCCAATTCGATGCTGCCGCGTTACGGCGCGCTGTCGAAGCGTTCGCTCGACGAGATGATCGCCGGCGCCCGGGTCGATGTCGCACCCTACAAGCGCGACAACACCGACTTCGTGCTGTGGAAGCCGTCGAAGCCGGGCGAGCCGTCATGGCCGTCGCCCGCCGGCATCGGGGTCGAGGGCCGGCCCGGCTGGCACATCGAGTGCTCGGCAATGGCCTGGAAGCATCTCGGCGAGAGGTTCGACATCCATGGCGGCGGCATCGACCTGGTGTTCCCGCACCATGAGAACGAGCTCGCGCAGACCTGCTGCGCGTTCCACTCCGACCGCATGGCCAATGTCTGGATGCACAACGGCTTCCTGCAGATCGAAAGCGAGAAGATGTCGAAGTCGCTCGGCAACTTCTTCACGATCCGCGATCTGTTGGCCGATTGGCCCGGCGAGGTGCTGCGGCTTGCCATGCTGAAGACGCATTATCGTTCGCCGCTCGACTGGACCGCCAAGGCCACCGAGGAGGCCGCGAAGACACTCGACGACTGGTACGCGGTCGCGGCCGACGCCGATCCCGGCGCGCCGTCGCCGGCGATGGTCGAGGCGCTCTACGACGACCTCAATACGGCGCAGGCGATGGCCGTGCTGCACGGCCTGCGCGGTGCTGCGTCGAGCAGCGAACAGAGCCGCAGGGAGTTTGCCGGCTCGCTCCGGCTGCTCGGCTTCCTGTCGGAGAGCGCGGCCGCGTGGGAGGCCCGCAAGCAGCAGGTGAGCGGTGTCGATGCCGCCGCGGTGGAAGCACTGATCACCGAGCGCACCGCGGCGCGGGCCCGCAAGGACTTCAAGGAGTCGGATCGGATCCGCGATCAGCTCGCCGCGATGGGCGTGGCGATCAAGGACGGAAAGGATGCCGAAGGAAAGCCGATCACCACCTGGGAGGTCGCGCGATGAGCCGCTCCGCGCCCGCCTTGCGCCCGTATCTGCCCGACGACGCGCCGCTGCTGGCGGCGATCTTCGCGGCCTCGATCATGGACCTGACCGGCGACGACTACAGCGAGGCGCAGCAGGAAGCCTGGGCGATGGCCGCCGACGACGAGGCGGCCTTCGGCAAGAAGCTCGCCGGCCAGCTCACGCTGATCGCGACGGTGCAGGGCGCCCCGGTCGGTTTCGCCTCGCTGAAGGGCGCCGATCTCATCGACATGCTCTATGTGCATCCGAGCGCGGTCGGGCAGGGTGTCGGCAGCGCGCTGTGCGATGCGCTTGAGAAGATCGCGAGTGCCCGCGGCACCAAGACCCTGAAGGTCGATGCCAGCGACACCGCGCTGGAATTCTTCCGCAAGCGCGGCTACGTCGCTCAGCAGCGCAACTCTGTCACTATCAACGACGAGTGGCTCGCCAACACCACGATGCAGAAGCAGCTCGATGGTGTCGCGACCCCGGGAGGCCACGCGTGAGCCGCGAGCGCCTCTATCTGTTCGACACCACGCTGCGCGACGGCGCGCAGACCAATGGCGTCGACTTCACCCTGCAGGACAAGCAGGTGATATCAGGCATGCTCGACGCGCTCGGCATCGACTATGTCGAGGGCGGCTATCCCGGCGCCAATCCGACCGACACCGAGTTCTTCAGCAAGAAGCCTGCGTTCGACCACGCACGCTTCACCGCCTTCGGCATGACGCGGCGGCCGGGCCGCTCGGCGTCGAACGATCCCGGGCTTGCCGGCATCCTCGAGGCCAAGGCGGACGCGATCTGCTTCGTCGCGAAATCCTCCGCCTACCAGGTCCGCGTCGCGCTCGAGACCACGAATGAGGAGAACCTCGCCTCGATCCGCGATAGCGTCGCGGCCGCGAAGGCGCTCGGCCGCGAGGTGATGGTCGACTGCGAGCATTTCTTCGACGGCTACAAGGAGAACCGCGACTACGCGCTCGCCTGCGCCAAGGCGGCCTATCAGGCCGGCGCCCGCTGGGTGGTGCTGTGCGACACCAATGGCGGCACCATGCCGCATGAGATCGAGACCATCGTCGGCGAAGTCATCAAGCAGGTGCCCGGCGCACATCTCGGCATCCACGCCCATAACGACACCGAGCAGGCGGTGGCGAATTCGCTCGCCGCGGTGCGGGCCGGCGCGCGGCAGATCCAGGGCACGCTCAACGGCCTCGGCGAGCGCTGCGGCAACGCCAACCTCTGCTCACTAATCCCGACCTTGAAGCTGAAGCAGGAGTTTGCCGACAAGTTCGAGATCGGCGTCACCACGGAGAAGCTGGCGACGCTGGTGAAGGTATCGCGCACGCTCGACGACATGCTGAACCGCGCGCCCAACCGCCATGCGGCCTATGTCGGCGAAAGCGCATTCGTCACCAAGACCGGCATCCATGCCTCGGCTGTCATGAAGGATCCGCAGACCTATGAGCACGTGCTGCCGGATTCCGTCGGCAATCACCGCAAGGTGCTGGTGTCCGATCAGGCCGGCCGCTCCAACGTGATGGCCGAGCTCGACCGTGCCGGCATCGCCTATGACAAGAGCGATCCGCGGCTGACGCGGCTGGTCGAGGAATTGAAGGAGCGCGAGGCCGCGGGCTTCGCCTATGAGTCCGCGAACGCGTCGTTCGATCTGCTGGCACGGCGCACCCTCGGCAAGGTGCCGGAATATTTCAAGGTCGAGCAGTTCGACGTCAATGTCGAGCAGCGCTACAACGCTAACGGCCAGCGGGTCACCGTGGCGCTCGCGGTGGTGAAGGTCGATGTCGACGGCGAGCGGCTGATCTCGGCCGCCGAAGGCAACGGCCCGGTCAACGCGCTCGACGTCGCGCTCCGCAAGGACCTCGGCAAGTACCAGAAATATATCGACGGCCTGAAGCTGATCGACTACCGCGTGCGTATCCTCAATGGCGGCACCGAGGCGGTCACGCGCGTCTTGATCGAGAGCGAGGACGAGACCGGCGAGAGCTGGACCACGGTCGGCGTCTCGCCCAACATCATCGACGCCTCGTTCCAGGCGCTGATGGATTCGGTGTTCTACAAGCTGGTGAGGTCAGGCGCGCAGGCGTGAGACTGTAGCCCGGATGAGCGAAGCGATATCCGGGGGCGTCTCGATCGGTTTCCCCGGATGTCGCTTCGCTCATCCGGGCTACAAGTCCGGGAGGAGGGCCCATGATCGACCACGTCTCCGTCGGTGTCCGCGATCTGGAACGGGCCGCGCGGTTCTACGAGCCGACGCTGGCCGCGCTTGGCCTGAGCCGCCTCGTCACGCGGCCGGCGACGATCGGCTTCGGCAAGGCCTATCCCGAATTCTGGATCAATCTGCGCGCCATGATGGCGCAGGTGCCGCATGAGAGCGGCACCCATATCTGCCTGCGCGCGAAGACCACCGCCGAGGTCGATGCCTTCCACGCCGCCGCGCTGGCGTCCGGCGGCCTCTCCGATGGTCCTCCGGGCCTGCGCCCGCACGACCGCGTTCGCTACTATGCGGCCTTCGTCCTCGATCCCGACGGCAACCGCATCGAGGCCGTGACGTTTCCGAGCGAGTAGTAAGGATTTCAGGCTAGCACTTGTCTCGACCCGTCATCCTGAGGAGCGCGTAGCGCGTCTCGAAGGATGCACGGCCACCAGCGGGGCCGTCGTGCTTCGAGACGGCCGCTCCGCGGCCTCCTCAGCATGACGGTCATGGAGCCGAAAGTGCGGCGAACAGTTACAGCCGCCGCGCCACTTCGGGCGCGAGTTCCTTCGCGGCCTCGGGCATGCGTGCCACCGCCGAACGCAGCCGCGGCAGGATCTCATCGACGCGGTCGGCCATCAGCACGTTGATTGGCAGCGTCGGGCGGATGAACTCGGTCATGCGCATGTGGTTCAAAAGCGAGAGCAGGGGCTCCCAGAAATTGTCGATGTTGGCGAGCAGGATCGGCTTGTGGTGACGGCCGAGCTGCTGCCAGGTCAATTGCTCGACCAACTCCTCCAGCGTGCCGATGCCGCCGGGCAGCGCGACGAACGCATCCGAGCGCTCGAACATCAGGCGCTTGCGCTCATGCATGTCGGGCGTGACGATCATCTCCTGAACCGAGGTCAGCGCGTTCTCGCGCGCGCGCAGGAATTCGGGAATGATGCCGGTGACGGAGCCGCCGTGGTCGAGCGTGGATTTCGCAACCGCGCCCATCAGGCCGATCGAGCCGCCGCCATAGACCAGGCGAACGTTGCTTTCGGCAAAGCTCTTGCCGAGTGCGACGGCAGCTTCAACGAAACGGGGATTGTTACCGGGGCCGGAGCCGCAATAAACACAGACAGTCTTGATTTGGTTCATACGTTCCTTGTGGCACTGCAGCGTAAACAGGGTCAAGACTCCCATATGGGGATGGAGAGCCAAAAAATCCCGTAAATTCCCGCGAATCGCGAACAATTTTCGTCATAAGCCTGTACGCCGCGTTCAAACGATCTATATGACGGGCACAATGGCAAACCGTGGAAAAGATGTGGCGGCGGACCGCCGCGCCGTGACCGCGCGGGCGGGCGCCTGATGGTGCCGCCGCAACAGAGTGTGACCGGCGCCGCACAGCCCACGGCCACGTCGCCTGCCGCCGAGAAGGGGACGCTGCTCGGCACCCTCGTTCATCTCTGGCCCTATATCTGGCCCGGCGATCGCGCCGATTTGAAGACGCGCGTGATCTGGTCGGTGGTGCTGCTGCTGTTCGCCAAGCTTGCCACGCTGTCGGTGCCGTTCACCTTCAAATGGGCGATCGATGCGCTGAACGGCACCGGCTCGGCGCCGGTTGCGGCCTCGAACTGGGTGGTCTGGCTGATCGCCTCGCCGGTGCTGATGACGATCAGCTACGGCGCGGTGCGCATCATCATGGCGGTGCTGACGCAGTGGCGCGACGGCATCTTCGCCCGCGTCGCGATGCATGCGGTACGGCGGCTCGCCTACATCACTTTCGTGCACATGCACGAGCTGTCGCTGCGCTTCCATCTCGAGCGCAAGACCGGCGGCCTGACGCGCGTCCTCGAGCGCGGCCGCTCCGGCATCGAGACCATCGTGCGGATGGTGATCCTGCAGCTGATCCCGACCATCGTCGAGGTCGCGCTGCTGGCGGCGGTGCTGCTCTGGCAGTTCGATTGGCGCTACGTGCTCGCGGTGCTGCTCACGGTCGTCGTGTTCATGTACTTCACCTATATCGCGACCGAGTGGCGGATCGAGATCCGCCGCAGGATGAACGATTCCGACACCGAGGCGAACACCAAGGCGATCGACTCGCTGCTCAACTACGAGACGGTGAAATATTTCGGCGCCGAGGAGCGCGAGGCGCGGCGCTACGATCGCTCGATGGAGCGCTACGAGCAGGCCAGCGTGAAGACTTATACCTCGCTCGCGGTGCTCAACACCGGGCAGGCGATCATCTTCACCGCGGGGCTGACCGCGACCATGCTGATGTGCGCGTTCGGCATCCGCAACGGCACCCACACCGTCGGCGATTTCGTGCTGATCAATTCGATGATGATCCAGCTGTACCAGCCGCTGAATTTCATGGGCATGGTCTATCGCGAGATCAAGCAGGCGATCATCGACATCGAGAAGATGTTCGACGTGCTGGCGCGCGATCCCGAGGTGAGGGACATTCCGGGAGCCAAGCCGCTCGCGGTGTCGTCCGGCAGCGTGCGGTTCGAGGATGTCCGCTTCTCCTACGAGGCGGACCGGCCGATCCTCAAGGGCCTGAGCTTCGAGGTGCCGGCCGGCAAGACGGTTGCGATCGTCGGTCCCTCCGGCGCCGGCAAGTCGACGATCTCGCGGCTGCTGTTCCGCCTCTACGACGTCTCGAGCGGCCGCATCCTGATCGACGGCCAGGACATCAAGACCGTGACGCAGGCCTCGCTGCGCTCGGCGATCGGCATGGTGCCGCAGGACACCGTGCTGTTCAACGACACCATCCGCTACAACATCCGCTATGGCCGCTGGGACGCCGGCGACGACGAGGTAGAGGAGGCGGCGCGCCTCGCGCAGATCGACGGCTTCATCCGGATGTCGCCGCAGGGCTATGAGACGCAGGTCGGCGAGCGCGGTCTGAAACTCTCCGGCGGCGAGAAGCAGCGCGTTGCGATCGCGCGCACGGTGCTGAAGGCGCCGCCGATCCTGGTGCTGGATGAGGCGACCTCCGCGCTCGACAGTCACACCGAGCACGAGATCCAGGGCGCGCTGGAGCGGGTCTCGCGCAACCGCACCTCGCTGGTGATCGCGCACCGGCTGTCGACCATCGTCGGCGCCGACGAGATCATTGTGCTGGACCAGGGCCGGATCGCCGAGCGCGGCACCCACGCGCGGCTTTTGGCTGCCGACGGCCTCTATGCCAGCATGTGGAACCGGCAACGCGAGGCCGAGGAGGCCCGCGAACGGCTGGCCCAGGTCGATGATGACGGCACCGCGCCGAATCGGCTGCCGCCGGTGGTCACCGAATCGTCGGAGGATTCCACCCTTGATGCGGGTGAGAAACCCTTGCCGACCGCCGCGGAATAGTCGATTTAGGGCCTCTCCCGCCAAATGGGGCGGGGAAACGCAAGCGAGCTCTGATGTCGATCGCCAATTCCATCCGGGCGCAGATCCCGCCGATCCACCCCGAGGGCTATCCCTTCATTGGCGGCTTCGCTCTGGCGAGCCTGATCCTGTTCTGGATTTGGACCCCGCTGGGCTGGATCGGGACGCTGCTGACCGTCTGGTGCGCGCTGTTCTTCCGCGATCCGGTCCGGGTGACGCCGCTGCGCGACGGCATCGTGGTATCGCCGGCCGACGGCCGCGTCTCGATGGTGGTGCAGGCGCTGCCGCCGGCCGAGCTCGGGCTCGGCGACAAGCCGCTGCCGCGCGTCTCGGTGTTCATGAGCGTGTTCAACTGCCATGTGAACCGCAGCCCGGTGGTCGGCCGCATCGACCGCATCGCCTACCGGCCCGGCGCCTTCATCAATGCCGAGCTCGACAAGGCGAGCGAGGACAATGAGCGCAATTCGCTCGTCATCTCGACCTCCAACGGGCGCATCGGCGTGGTCCAGATCGCGGGCCTCGTGGCGCGGCGCATCGTCTGCTTCGTCAAGGAAGGCCAGTCGATCGGCGCCGGCGAGCGCTTCGGCCTGATCCGCTTCGGCTCGCGGCTCGACGTCTATCTGCCCGAGGGCACCAAGGCGCTGGTCTCGGAGGGGCAGACCGCGGTTGCCGGCGAGACGATTCTGGCGGATTTCCGCAACGCCGATCCGGGCCGGACTTACCGCGCCGATTAACTCTGTTTCGCCAGCCCCGTCAGCCGGTTCCCGCCACAATGGCGGAGCCGGGCGGCGCTTGCTATATTCATCAGGCCATGACGCCATTCGATCCGAATTCCACCGAGTATCGCCGTCGCCGGTTCCGCCCGATCCCGGTGCGGATGCTGGTGCCGAACATGATCACGCTGCTGGCGATCTGCGCCGGGCTGACCGCGATCCGGCTGTCGACGGAAGGGCGGATGGAGCTTGCGGTCGCCGCGATCGTGTTCGCCGCGATCCTTGACGGCATCGACGGCCGCGTCGCGCGCATGATCAAGGGCCAGTCGAAATTCGGCGCCGAGCTCGACAGCCTCGCCGACTTCGTCAATTTCGGCGTCGCGCCGGGCCTGATCCTGTATTTCTGGCAGCTGCATGAATTGAACAATGGCGGCTGGATCGCCGCGATGGTGTTCGCGATCTCCGGCGGCCTGCGGCTTGCGCGCTTCAATGCCTCGATCGACGATCCGAACAAGCCGGCGTTTGCCGCCAACTATTTCACTGGCGTGCCGGCGCCGGCCGGTGCGATCACCGTGCTGCTGCCGATCTATCTCGCCTTCCTCGGCGTGCCGATGCCGCCGGCGACGCTGACGGCGTTCTACACGCTGTTGATCGCCTTCCTGATGGTGTCGCGGTTGCCGGTGTTCTCCGGCAAGACCGTGAAAATGCGCGTGCCGCCGGAAATGGTGCTGCCGGTGTTCGTGTCGGTGGTGTTCTTCGTCGCGCTGCTGATCGGCTATCCCTGGCACATCCTGTCGGCCGGCTCGGTGCTCTATCTGATCAGCTTGCCCTGGGGCTGGAAGTCCTATCGCGACCAGGAGCGCCAGCTTGCTGCGCAGACGCAAGCTGCGGGCGCGCCGGTGGCGGCCGCTGCTGCTCCCTATGCAACGCCGGTCACGGAGAGCGATCGCGACGATCGTCCGACGCATCTGCACTGAGGCTTCTGCCTATCCCGTCATCCTGAGGGCGCGTAGCGCGTCTCGAAGGATGGACGGCCACCAGCGGGGCCGTCGACCCTTCGAGGGCCGCTGAAGAAGCGGCCACCTCCAGCGACAACGGCTACGCCGTTGCGCGGGGGTGACGGTAATAAAGTTTGTTCGCACTTGCCAAATATCAGCCATGAGCGTGCCTCGGTTGGGTTCGCCTGCGATCTCGGCTATAGGCTGAGACGGCCCAGCGAACGCCAAAAATCAGGAGAGAAACGCCGTGACGACATCCGCTTCCGCCCCGCTTCCTGCTTCCGTCCTTGAAGCGTTGGCGCGCTACGACACGCCGACGATTTGCAACGCGATGGAGATCGTCGCGCCGGAGCGCCGTCTGATCGGCTACACCGTGAAGCCGCTGGTCTGCCCGTTCCCGACGCTGCCGCCGATGGTCGGCTACGCCCGCACCACGACGATCCGCTCGGTGCTGAAATCCGGCCTCTCGGCCGAGGAGCAGTCGAAGCGCCGCATCGAGTATTACGAATATGTCGGCACCGGCTTCGGCCCGCGCATCTCTGTGATCCAGGACATCGACGGTCCGGACGTCGGCTACGGCGCGTTCTGGGGCGAGGTGCAGAGCAACGTGCACAAGGCGCTCGGCTGCCTCGGCGTCATCACCGACGGCTCGATCCGCGACATTCCGCAATGGGCGCCGGGCTTCCAGGCGCTGGCCGGCTCGATCGGCCCGTCGCACGCCTGGGTGCATGCGGAGAGCTTCGGCGGCGAGGTCCGCGTCGCCGGCATGACGGTGCGCTCCGACGATCTGATCCACGCCGACAGCCACGGCGCCATCGTGATCCCCTATGAGGTCGCGGCGAAGCTGCCCGAGGCCGCCGAACTCTGCGGCCGCCGCGAGACCCCGATCCTGGACATCGCGCGCAGCAAGGATTTTTCGCTCGAGAAGCTCAAGGATGCGCTGAAGCGTTCGGCGGAAATCCACTGAGGCAGCACGCGCTGTCGATTTGCAGAACGGCGGGCCGAAGGGCCCGCCGTTTTGCTTTCAGTGTCAGGCCGGAGCCACCTTCGCGATCTCGTTCGCTCCGCGCACCGTCATGTCGATGGCGACATAGAAGATCACGGCGAGGCCGACATAGGCGATCCAGCGGTGGTTCTGCAGCAGCCGCGCGATGAAGGAGGCCGCCGCGCCCATCATCGCGATCGAGAGCGCGAGGCCGAACACCAGCACGATCGGCTGCTCGCGCGCCGCACCCGCGACCGCCAGCACGTTGTCGAGCGACATCGAGACGTCGGCAACGATGATCTGCGTGGTGGCCTGCCACAGCGTCTTGCGCTGGCCCTTTGCGCCATCGGCGTGTTCGGCCGCGATCTCGTGCGCGTCGGCGCGCAGCTCGCGCCACATCTTCCAGCACACCCACAACAGCAGGATGCCGCCGGCCAGCAGCAGGCCGACGATCTGCATCAGCTGCGTGGTGACCAGGGCGAACATGATGCGCAGCAGTGTCGCGGCACCGATGCCGATCAGGATCGCCTTGCCGCGCTGCTTCTCCGGCAGGCCGGCCGCGGCAAGGCCGATCACGACGGCATTGTCGCCGGCCAGCACGAGGTCGATGACGACGACTTGCAGCAATGCGCTGAGGGCGTCGAGTGAAAACAATTCGGGCGAAAATAGTTCGGACATGGTCGCATTCCCCTTGAGGTCGGGGAGCGGACCCTTTCGACGAAACCGGCTCTTGCCGTCATGCGGACGGCAAATCCACCGCGACACTTATCGCGTCACGGGTCGAAGCAGGGCCACTCCAACTGAGTTCCAGTCCGACATCGCAGCTTGTGGCTGCCAGAGGGGCCCGGCCTGGGATTACGGTCGTGACACCGGACGCATTGCTGCTTCTTCCTCGAAGAACAGCGCCGCCTGATCCGGTTCGCCGAGGATCGCCGCTGCGCACCCCATGAAGGTGAACGCGCCGGCAAAATCCCACAGCGTGAGGTTCGCCACGGTTGAGCGCGCGTGGATCACGCGCGCCGCAATCGCAGCAATGGCTGCCTGGACGAACAACAACAGGCTGAGCACGGGCAGCACGAGTGCGGGCTCAACCAGACGGAGCGTCAGGACGATCGGCAGCGCGGTCAGCGCGCCGAACAACAGCAGCATGCCGAACGGCTCCAGAGAGGGAGTCTTTCGCAGCATCGTGTCTGGAATGATCGAGGACATTCCGGTCCTTTACCGATCCTGACTTGTCGTTCACGTCGAGGATATCAGAACGCAATCTCCCTGACGCGCGACGCGGCGCCGCGCGACAAGATGTACGTATGCGGTTCCGGAGAAGGCCCGAGACCCTGGGGGTGATCTTGGACGCCATTTTGGCGCCGCCGGCGCGGTGGCATGCCATGGCAAAGTCCGCGCGGCGCCTTTATCTTTGCTGACAGCGCTGGGTGAACGATCGAAAGGCAATTTCGATGGATATGGCAGGCAAGACGGTGCTGATCACCGGTTCCACCGACGGCGTCGGCCGCTACGTCGCGATGAAGCTGGCGTCGGCTGGCGCCCGGGTCCTGATCCACGGCCGCGATACCAAGCGGGCGCAGACGCTCGCCGACGAGATCAAGCGCCTCAGCGGCCGCGAGCCGATGTTCTACCAGGCCGATCTGTCCTCGCTCGCCGAGGTCCGCGAGTTCGCCCAGCTGGTGCTCGACGACCAGGAACGCCTTGATGTGTTCGTCAGCAACGCGGGCATCGGTTCGCAAAACGAGGGGCCGGCGCGGCAGACCAGCAAGGACGGCCACGAGCTGCGCTTCGCGGTCAACTATCTCGCCGGCTTCCTGCTCGCGCATCTGTTGCTGCCGCGGCTCAAGGCGAGCACGCCGGCGCGCATCGTCAATGTCGCGTCGCTCGGCCAGCACCCGATCGATTTCGGTGACGTGATGATCACGAAGAACTACAGCGGTGCGCGCGCCTATGCGCAGAGCAAGCTGTCGCAGATCATGTTCACCATCGACCTGGCCGCGGAGCTCGAAGGCTCCGGCGTGACCGTCAACTCGCTGCACCCTGCGACCTACATGAACACCACGATGGTGCGCGCCAGCGGCGCGACGCCGATCTCGACCGTCGAGCAGGGCGGTGATGCCATCCTGCGTCTCGTCCAAGATGACGATGTGGCAGGCCGGAGCGGGCTGTTCTTCGACGGCAAGCGCGAGGCGCGCGCCCATGCCCAGGCCTATGACGCCGAGGCGCGCAAGCGGCTCAAGGCGTTGAGCCTTACGCTCACCGGGCTGCGGGCTTCCTGATACGCCGTGCCGTTGGCGCGCCCTGCATACGGTCTTGGACGCGACCTTGAGCGCGGATCGCCTCGAACAGGCGCTTGCATGCGGCCGGAACGCCGCGATCCGGCACCGTTGCAATGCCGAGCAAGAGACCCGGCTGCGCGCGCTTCGGTGAGAAATACCAGGGCGAGAGCGGGGCGGGCGCCAGCCCGTGCGCGAGCAGTGCCCGGACGATCTCGACATCGGCGGTCTTGTCCGGCAGCGTCAGCATGACGGCGAGGCCGGCAACCCGCACATCGTTGCTCCAGCTCCGTAGCGCCGTCGTCAGCGCCTCGCGGTTGTCGCAATAGGCCCGTTTGGTTCGCCTGAGATGGCGGATGTAGTGACCGTCGCGCATGAACTCGGCGGTCGACAGCTGCACCGCCGGGCCGGGAGCAGGGACCAGGCACGTCGCGACATCGGCGAACTGCGCCGCCAACGGCTCCGGCGCAACCAGGAAGCCGAGGCGAAGCGTCGGCGAGATCGTCTTGCTGAAGGAGCCGAGATGGATCACCCGGCCGGCGCGATCGAGCGAGGCAAGCGCCGGCGCGGCACGGCCATCGAGCTGCAACTCGCCGAGATAGTCGTCCTCGATGATGAAGGCTCCGGTTTGGGCCGCCCAGTCGAGCAGCTGCGCGCGACGTTGCGGCGACAGCGGCGGGCCGAGCGGCGCCTGCTGGCCCGGCGTCACGACCGCGAGTGCCCCGTCGGGGGCGTGCTTGAGACCGTGCTCGACATCGATGCCGTTGGCATCGACAGGGATCGGGACGACCTCCAGCCGCGCGAGCTCGAGGCCCTTTCGCGTCAATGGAAATCCCGGGTCTTCCATCCACACGCGGCGGCCTTCGAGGCCGAGCACGCGCAGCGCGAGGCCGAGGCCGCCGCTGAATCCCGAGGTGATGACGATTTGCGCGGGCGAGCATTCGAGCCCGCGCGCGATCGCGAGATGCGCCGCGATCTCGCGCCTCAATTCGAGCTCGCCGCGCGGATCGATCGTGCGCGTCACCGCGCTCAATTCCGCCCGGACGGCGCGCGCGCGGATTCGCGCCAGCAGCTTGGCGGGGAGGCTATCCTGCGCGGGGACGCCCATCCGGAAGTGTCCCTGACCGCTCAGATCGCGAAACATCTCCACGACCGAGCCGGGAGCGACCGGCGCATCGGGCTTGGCGGCCTTCCTGGGCCGCCTCGCGACGGTGGTGCCGCCCGCCTTCGACGACACGATGTGCTGGGCGTCCGACAGCTTGTCGTAGGCCGCCCGCACCGTGCCGCGCGCAACGCCGAGCTGCGCGGCAAGGTCGAGCCACGATGGCAGTCGGGCGCCCGGCACCAGCACGCCGTTGTCGATCGCGGCCGCGATCGCCTTGCGGATCTGCTCGGAGAGCGGCGTCCTGGCCGACCGGTCGAGCGCGATGGGAAGCGGGTTGGGCATGGCTCGTGGTACACCAATTCGGTTCATTCTTGGTGCTTCTTTTTGGCCATGCGTGCCCGCATCTATCCGGTAGCAATGGAGGCACGAGATGAAGACCTTGATGACGACGCTGCTGGCCTTCGCGGCGCTTGCGACCCCGGCGATGGCGCAATCGGTGACGCCGAAGTTCGAGCATATGATCACGAACATTCCCGGCAAGTCGCTGATCGCGGTCGAGGTCAACTTCCCGCCCGGCGAGCCGTCGGCGCCGCATTATCACGCCAAATCGGCGTTTCTCTATGTCTACGTGCTCCAGGGCGCGATCGAGAGCCAGCTGGAAGGCGAGGTCGCGCATGTCTATCGGGCCGGCGACAGCTTCTTCGAGCCGCCCGGCGCGCATCACGTGCTCGGGCGCAACGCCAGCGCGACCGAACCGGCGAAGCTGCTTGCGGTGTTCGTCGTCGACAGCAACGACAAGGCGCTGACTGTGTTCGACAAGGAAGGACACAAGCAATGAGCATGCGGATCGATTACAACAAGGTCGCCCCCGCGGGCATCAAGGCGCTCGGTGGCGTCTATGGCTACATCACGCAAAGCGGCCTTTCCGCGCAGCTCGTCGAACTGGTCTATCTGCGGATATCGCAAATCAACGGCTGCGCCTATTGCCTGGACTCGCATACCCGCAGCCTGCTGAAGATGGGCGTCAAGGTCGAGAAGCTTGCGGTGCTGCAGGTCTGGCGCGAGGCCGAGGCGCTGTTCGACGCCGAGGAGCGCGCCGCGCTGGCCTGGGCCGAAACCGTCACCCGCGTGGCCGAGACCGCGATCCCGGATGCCGATTACCAGGTGGCCCGCGAGGTGTTCAACGAGAAGCAGCTGGTCGACCTGACCATCGCGATCGGCCTGATGAACACCTACAACCGGATCGCAATCGGCTTCCGCAACCCGCCGCAGGCTGTGGTCGAGCATTCCGCTGCGGCGGCTTGATCTTGGCAGGATGGGTCAACTCCTCGACAGGAGCAACTCATTCGTTGTGGGCCGCATGCTCAGCAGCAGGAGTGCGCCGGAGAGCAAGTACAGCGCCATGACGAAGTACATGCCATAGATGTTGTCGCCGGTGTTCCGCACGATGAACCCGGTGATCGACGGGCTTACCGCCGGACCGAGATTTCCGAGGCTGGTGACGAGGGCAAGGCCGCCGGCCGCCGCGCCTGCTGAGAGATACTCACTGGTCAATGCATAGAAGAGCGGCGGCGCTGACACAAACCCGATGACGGCGAAGGAGAGAGCCAGGATCGAACCAACAAAAGTGCCGTGGAGCAACATGAGAAAGAACAAGCCGCCGGCGGCAATCGTGACGCAGGTCGCATAGTGCCAGCGGCGCTCACGCCGCTTGTCCGAATGACGACCGATCAGGATCATGCAGACGATACCCGCAGTGTTGGCTACTGCGTGATAGACGCCGACCAGCAGCGGATCCTTTACTCCCCAGCTATGGATCAGGGTCGGCATCCAGAACACCATCGTGTAGTTGGCGCCCAGCAGACAAAAACAGGCCAGCGACAACAGGTAGACCTTCGGGTCTCGCAGCAGCTGCCGGAACGTCCCCGAGGTCGCCTTCACGATGTTCTCTTCGTCATGCTGTAAAGCATCGTCCAGCAGCGCCTTCTCCCTCTTCGAGAGCCACGCGGCCTGGAACGGCTTGTCCTTGAGCAGGTAATACACGAGAACGCCGAGGATTGGCGCGGGCAGCCCCTGGATCAGAAACAGCCATTGCCAGCCGTAAAGACCGCTGACGCCGTCGAAATACTTCAGGATCGAACCACACAGCGGACCAGCGATGAACATCACAATGGGGGGCGCCGACGCGAGGATCGCGATGACCAGCCCGCGCCTCACCGACGGGTACCAGTATGTCAAGTACAGCAGCACGCCCGGGGCGAAGCCGGCCTCAAAGACACCAAGGAAGAACCTCGCCGCATAGAACTGGAGCGGCGTCGATACGAACATCATGGCGGTCGCCGCCAATCCCCAGAGCGCCATGATCCGCAACAGAGTCTTGCGCGCGCCGATCCTTTCCAGAAGAAGATTGCTGGGCACTTCAAACAGGAAATATCCGACGAAGAAGATGCCCGCGCCGAGCCCGTAGACTGCATCATCAAACGGCAGTGTCTGCTTCATCTGAAGCTGTGCGAAGCCGATGTTGATGCGGTCGAGAAAGGCGACCATGCTGGCGGTCAGTAGCAAAGGTATAAGGCGCCAGTCGACCTTCGCGAACACGGCCTTGTACGCCGGGTTCTCCAATATCGGCGACGATGACTTGTTTGCAGCAGGCAGATGCATTCTTGTTCCTTCCAAAATATGCTCTTGCCTATGATGTCCTTCAAACCAGTCGCTGCTCCATTGCGCGCGAGTAATGGTCTGACCTCGAAAGCTCAGGTGACCTTTGCCTCGATGACGCTGAGACGCCCGGCCGGATAGGTCGCGGTGTGAGTAAAGCCGGATTCGCGAAACAGCCAGGCGTACTGCTTTTCCGTTCTTTCGAGACCGCCAGGCCCGCGAAGCATGAGCAGATCGGTCAGCGTCTGTTCCCTGTGCGCATGGCCCCTCGGATGTGCGGATGTTGCCCGGCTATGGCGCAAACGAGTTCGCCGGAGCCGCCGCCGACATCCATGAGATGAGCGAACGCACCGAAGTCGTAAGCCCCCAGGATATCCGGAATCGCCAGACGGGTCCCCTCCGTCATAGCCGCATTAAATATGCTGACCATCTCCGGATCGCGCGCCATCAGATCAAAGCTGTTTTCATGGTCGAGCAGTTGCGCGGCGGTCTTGCCGGTCATGATCGAGTCCAGCAACCCGGTCCACGATTCGGTCAGAAACTGGCCTTCAAAGATCGTCCAGTTCTTGAGGGACTGGGTTGCGGCCCCGTCAAGGCAAGCCCCCAGTTCGGTCAATGCGTATCGCTCTTCAGCGACCGTGCAAATGCCTATGGTCGAAAGCGCGGTCAGCAGGCGGCGGAGCGCCTGCTTGTTCGCACCGGTCGCCTCGACGAGTTCGCCAAGGGGCCGCGATCCATCGCGCAGGAGCTCGGCGATCCCCAGCTTCGCGGCGACGTAGATGACCGCGGTCACGCGCTGCGACTGAATAAGGTGCAGCAATCTTGCGGATGCTTGGACAGAGGCCATCGATCATTCCCCCTCATGTTGCTCGTTGGTGCCGGTCCAGCACTCCCGGGCAAACCTGCTCAGGCTCGAAAGCGGCGCGCTGCGCGGCATTGATTGGCCGATCCTGATCTCGGTGTCGGTGACGCCGGGGCCGCATCGCCGGTCCGTCCCCGCAACCGGGGAGGGGTTGAAACCTGAAATACTTAGCGCAGTATGGACGACAGAACTGATCATGGAGGCCTGCCTGGCGCTGACCGCTTTTGGTGGATCGCTGCTCGGGACGGTTTTGCTATCCCGCGCCGCAAGATGATGCTGTACAATTGCCGCCAGGTCCCGAAACCTCGCCGATATTCTGCCGATATTTTCCGAAATGGCCCAACGAGGCGTTCTTGCTTAAGTCATCGCAGCCTTCGATTGTGATCGGCGACCGGACCTTGGATCTGGCTCGCGAATTGCTGCTCGACGGGCGCGGCGACATCGTGCCGTTGCGTCCTCAAGCCTGGGCGGTGCTGCGGCTCCTCGCGCAACGCGTCGGGCGCTTGGTGCATAAGGACGAGATATTGGATGAGGTCTGGTCGGACTGCGAGGTCACGGAAGACTCGCTTGTCCAGGCCATCGGCGACATCAGGCAGGCCCTGGGAGAGGCGGGCCGATTGGCCCTGAGAACCTTGCCTCGCCGCGGCTATATGCTGGTCGTGGATGGCGAGCAGGCCGACCGCCCAGCTTCTGCCAGTGTCACGACCTCGTCGATGCCGGACAACGCCGGAAGGCCAGCGGGTTCATCTTCGATCCCACACCTGTCCATTGTTGTTCTACCATTCACAAATATTGGCGGCGATTTGGAGCAGGAATATTTCGTCGATGGCGTGACTCACAGTCTGACCACCGACCTGTCGCGCATCGCCGGCGCGTTCGTCATCGGCCGCGGCACTGCGTTCACCTTCAAGGGAAAGGCGGTGGACGTGAGGGAGATCGGTCGCGAATTGAATGTCCGTTACGCGCTGGAAGGGTCGGTGCAACGCGGCGGCAACCGCTTTCGCCTGAACGTTCAGTTGACTGACACGGAAACCGGAGCCCATGTGTGGGCCGAGCGCTTCGACAAGCCCGCTGCCGACTTGTTGGACATGCAGGATGAGATCGTATCCCGGCTCGCCAATACGTTGAACGCCGAGCTTATCAAGGCCGAAGCACGACGGGCAGAACAGTTGCCCCAGCCGGACGCGATGGATCTCTATTTTCAGGGCAGGGCTGTCCTGAATAAAGGAATAGCGCCTGCGGTTATGGCGCGAGCAAGGGATTTCTTCATGCGCGCCCTCGCGCTTGATCCCGACAATATTGAAGCAGCGGTTGCCGCGGCTCAGGTCGATTTTGCGATCGGTTCTTCCTCCATGGCCGATGACGGACCGGCATATTTCAGGGCCGCGGAGAAGGCGCTGAATGGCGTGTTGTTGCGTGCGCCCAATCACCCCCGAGCCCACATGTTGCTCGGCGCGGTTCAAATTCGGACACACCGCGCTGCAAAGGGTATCGCTGAATGTCGCCAGGCGCTGGCGCTCGATCGGAATTTGGCCGATGCGCATGGGTTCATTGGCCTCGGGAAGCACGCGCTGGGGCGTGGTGAGGAAGTCGAGGGGCATATTCAAGAGGCGTTACGACTGTCCCCTCGCGATACGCGTGCCTTTCTCTGGATCATGGTTGTCGGGATGGCCAAGTTGATGTCCTGCACCAATGCAGACCTCGAGGCGCTGGACTGGCTTCGCCGGAGCATTGAGGCTAATCCCAATTTTGCGCTCGCTCACTTTCACTTGGCTGGCGCGTTGGCCATGATGGGAGACCTCGAGGAAGCACAATCCAGTGCCAAAGCCGGACTGGCACTCGATCCCAACTTCAGCATTCGTCGATACGACGTCAATGTCGTCTTCCTGTCCGACAATCCGGTATGGCTCGCCAAGCGTAAGCGCTTTTATGAGGGAATGCGCATGGCCGGCGTGCCGGAGAGCTAGTGCCGCGTTCGATCATCTGCGTGAATGGGATAAAGCTGCGACGAGGAGCTACATTTGAGTTCCAGCAGCGGCGCGCCATACTCGCGTCTTGGTCAGCGGCGGAGCACCACTCACGAACCCGGCTTCGCCTCGACAGGCTTCTGCGCGAACTGCGGGAATGTCTCAGCGACGACAGGCCCATCCAGCCGCCATGAATAGCAGCCGCCGACGAAGAACGGCGGCTCGGTGACATCGCGCTGGTGATCGAGCGCACCGCGGCCCTGCGGGTCCTTGCCCGAGGTTGCGGTCTGGAACAGCGTCGTCACCGCCGGTCCCAGCAGCTCGGCGAGATGGGTGCAGGTTTCGAGCCTGCCGATCTTGCGACGGACCAGTTCGCGCCAGCCCTTGCCGATGCGTTCGCCGACCAGGCGCTGCAAGATACCCTCGACGTCGAGGCACGACGGGTAGGGCGTCGAGGCCATCGTGGTGCCGGTCTCGCGGATCGTAAAGCTGTCGTCGACCGCGAGCCGCAGGCGGATGTCGTGCACGGGATCATCGGGCTGTTGCAGGCCGCGATGCTTGTCCTGCCGCGCATAGGGCTTGGTGTCGACCAGCCGCGCCTCGACTTCCCACAGCCCGTCGTCACGGAGATAGCCGAGACATTCGACGGAGCGGCGGTGCATCAGGCGGCGGGGCTTGCCGTCGGTATTGGTATCGGGTGCGGACATCGGAACTCGCTGGATTGAATCTCGAACCGATCCAATCGGCCGTGCGCTCCGATGTCAACGCTCGCGGTCGAATGGCGTCATGAGAGGTCGTCATTCCGGGATGGCGCGTCAGCGCCAGACCCGGAATCTCGAGATTCCGGGTTCGATGCTTCGCATCGCCCCGGAATGACGGTGGTGACGTTGAGAGCTGTCCCTCAGCTCACCCGCCGTTCGCGGTTCTCCCAATACGGCTTTCTGAGCTCGCGCTTTAAGATCTTGCCGGCGCCGGAGAGCGGCAGCGGCGTCGCGGTGATGTCGACGCTGCGCGGGCATTTGTAGCCGGCGATCAGCGCCTTGCAGTGCTCCATCAGCTCTTCCGGCGTGGCGCTGGCGCCGCTCTTCATCACCACGACGGCGTGAACCTGCTCGCCCCAGCGTTCGCTCGGGATCCCGATCACGGCGCATTGCGCCACCGCCGCGTGCTGGGCCAGCGCGTTCTCGACCTCGGCCGAATAGACGTTCTCGCCGCCGGAGATGATCATGTCCTTGACGCGATCGACGACGTAGACGAAGCCGTCCTCGTCCATGTAGCCGCCGTCGCCGGTGTGCATCCAGCCGTCGATCACGGCGCGCGCGGTCTCCTCCGGCCGCTCCCAATAGCCCATCATCACCATGTCGCCGCGCACCGCGATCTCGCCGACGGTGCCCGTCGGCACGACCTTGTCCTCCGCATCGACGATCTTGACCTCGGCGCCAAGCGTCGCCCGGCCGGCGCCGCGGTGCCGTCCCTTGGCGCGGCCGTCGCCGATATGCTCCTTCCAGTGCAGCAAGGTCGCGATCGGCGACAGCTCGGTCATGCCGTAGGCTTGCGTGAACTCGACATGCGGCAGCGCCTTCATCGCGCGCATCAGCACGGCGTCGCTGATCACGGAGGCGCCGTAGGAGATCCGCTTCAAGGACGACAGGTCGTAGTTGCCGAGTGTCGGGTGGTCGACGAACATCTGGATCATGGTCGGCACCAGCAGCACGTCGGTGATGCGCTCCTTCTGCACCGCCGCTGCGACGCCGTCAGGCGTAAAGCCCTGGATTACGACGTTGGATCCTCCGGACAGCAGCACCGAATACATCGCCGCGCCATTGGCGAGGTGGAACATCGGCGCCGCGTGCAGGTAGATCGTGCTGCTCGGCCACAGGCCTTCGCCGAGCGCGTTGAGCGCGTTGGCCATCAGATTGCCGTGGCTCAGCATCACGCCCTTGGAGCGGCCGGTGGTGCCGCCGGTGTAGAAGATGCCGGCGAGATCGTCGCGGCTGCGCATGGCATCCGCCACCGGTTCGCTGCACGCGATCAGCGTCTCGTAATTCTCCATGCCGGTGGGCGTGTCACCCTCGTCGGCATAAACCAGCTGCAGGCTGGGGATGGCGCCTGCCAGCGCCGTGCCGACCGGCGCAAACGCCTTGTCAACGAACAGGATCGTTGCGCGGCAGTCGCGCAGTGCGTCCTCGTTCTCCAGCGGAGACCAGCGGATGTTGAGCGGCACGATCACGGCGCCGGCCCAGCCGACGGCGAGGTAGAGTTCGAGATAGCGGTCGGAGTTCAACGACAGGATCGCGACGCGGTCGCCGTCCTGGGCGCCGAGGCCGCGGATCGCGGCGGCGAGGCGGGCGACGCGTTCGCCGACCTCGCGCCAGTTGCGCCGCCGCTCACCGCAGACGACTGCGAGCCCGTTTGGATTGACCTGCAGCGCGCGCCGCAGTCCGTGTGTGATGTTCACTCGTCTCCTCCCTTGATGCGTTTCCCTTGCGAGGCGGTTTGTCCGCCTTCTCGTGCGCCGTTGTCTTGCGCGTTGATGTCATTTGCGTTGTTGTTTTGGCGATGCCTTCGGTGAGGCGGATCGCGAATTCCTCGGCGACGGCGCGTCCGCTCAGCTCGCCGCCCGGCTGGAACCAGTGGCCGATCCAGTTCAGCGAGCCGGCGATCGCGAAAGCCGCGAGCTTCGGGTCGCACGGTTTCACCGAACCGTCCGCGACGCCCTGTGCGATATAGTCGCGGAAGGCGCGGTCGATCCGCCGCTTCGCCGTCTGCACGATCTTGCGGTTGTCCTCGCTGAGGTCGCGGATGTCGAACCGGACCAGGCTCTTGCCGTAGTCCGCGGTCATCAGCTCGGCATAGCGGACGGTGAGCTTGCGCAGCTTGTCGAGCCCTGAGCCGCCGCCTGCCGAAGTCTCGGCAATGCATTCGTCGACCAGCTCATTGCCGATCGACCAGCACTCGAACAGGATCTCGTCCTTGCCGCGGAAGTAGTTGTAGAGCGCCGGCTTGGTGATGTTGAGCCGCTTGGCGACGTCGTTCAGCGTGGCACGGTGATAGCCCTGTTCGAGGAACAGGGCTACGGCCGTGCGCAGCACTGCCTCGCGCTTCTCGTCGCGGGCGCGGCGCCGGCTCTCGAACGGCAGCCAGGGCGACTCGTTGCTGGAAGAGGGGGAGTGGGCGTCCATCGCGTCGGCTGTTGTCGCATTGACTCCGGAAGATCGCCCGTATATTACCCATGGGTAATAAATAGTCCAGTGGGTAATTTCCGGGAGGACACGCGATGACGTCACGCACCTATGTTGCCGGGGTCGGCATGATCCCGTTCGTCAAGCCCGGCGCCAATGCGCCGTATCACGTGATGGGCGCGGAGGCAGCGAAGCTGGCGCTCGCCGACGCCGGGCTCGACTACGGCCGCGTGCAGCAGGCCTATGTCGGCTACGTCTATGGCGACTCCACCTGCGGCCAGCGCGCGCTCTATCCGGTCGGCATGACCGGCATCCCGATCGTCAACGTCAACAACAACTGTTCGACCGGCTCGACCGCGCTGTTCCTGGCGCGGCAGGCGATCGAGTCAGGCGCGGCCGATTGCGTGATGGCGCTCGGCTTCGAGCAGATGAAGCCCGGCGCGCTCGGGGCCGTGTTCACCGACCGTCCCAGTGCGTTCGACGATTTCGACGCCGCGGCCGACAAGCTGGTCGACGCGCCCGGCGTGCCGCTGGCGCTGCGCTATTTCGGCGGCGCCGGCCTCAGCCACATGAAGAAATACGGCACGCCGCTCACCGCCTTTGCAAAAGTGCGCGCCAAGGCGAGCCGTCACGCCAAGAACAATCCGCTGGCGCTGTTCCGCAAAGAGGTCACCGCCGACGACGTGATGAACGACCAGGTGATCTGGCCCGGCGTGATGACGCGGCTGATGGCGTGCCCGCCGACCTGCGGCGGCGCCGCCGCGATCCTGGTCTCGGAGAAATTCGCCGACCAGCACGGCCTCAACAAGCAAGTCCGCATCGCTGCGCAGGCGATGACCACGGATACGCCGTCGACCTTCGGTGCCTCCGACATGATGCAGGTGGTCGGCTATGACATGGCGCGCGATGCTGCCAAAAAGGTCTACGAGGCCGCCGGTATCGGGCCTGATGATCTCGACGTCGTCGAGCTGCACGACTGCTTCGCGCACAACGAGCTGATCACCTATGAGGGGCTCGGCCTGTGCGGCGAGGGCGAGGCCGCGAAGTTCATCGACGACGGCGACAACTCCTATGGCGGCAGGATCGTCACCAACCCGTCCGGCGGGCTGCTGTCGAAGGGCCATCCGCTCGGCGCCACCGGGCTTGCGCAGTGCTATGAGCTGACGCGGCAGCTGCGCGGCACCGCTGCGGCGACGCAGGTGGAGGGCGCGCGGATCGGTTTGCAGCACAATCTCGGCCTCGGCGGCGCCTGCGTCGTGACGCTCTACGAACGCGCCTGAGGTCGTCATGGTCGATCAATCCGCTGTCGGGCGTCCATTTACGCCCGTGACCGCGCGCGTCGAGCCGGGGCGGCTGCGCTTCTTCCTCGATACGCTCGGCGAGACGAATGCCGTCTATCGCGACGAGGCGGCCGCACAGGCGGCCGGCTTCACGGCAGCGCCAGTGCCGCCGACCTATCTGTTCTGCCTCGAGATGATGGATGCACCGGACCCGTTCGAGTTCCTCACGGCGCTCGACATCGATCTGGCCCGCGTGCTGCACGGCGAGCAGCGCTTCGACTATCACGCGCCCGTGGTCGTCGGCGACACGCTGACGTTCCGCCCGCGCGTCACTGGCGTGACCGACAAGAAGGGCGGGGCGATGACGCTGATCGTGGTCGACACCCCGGTCACCAACCAGAACGGTGTCCATGTCGCCGATGTCTCGCGCACCGTCGTGGTACGCAATGCGAGGCCGTCATGAGCAGCTCTCCCTCTGTCGGCGACCGCATCGTCCACAAGGAGTTTCCACCGATCACCCGCCATCGCCTCGCGCTGTATTGCGGCGCCTCCGGCGATCACAATCCGATCCATGTCGACATCGATTTCGCGAAGGCGGCCGGCTTCCCCGACGTGTTCGCGCACGGCATGCTGGTGATGGGCTATCTCGGCCAGGCGCTGACCGACGCGGTGGCGCCGTCGCGCATCCGCTCGTTCTCGACCCGCTTTGCGGCGATCACCCAGCTCGGCGCGAAGCTGACCTGCGAGGGCACGGTGACCGAGCTGGTCGAGCAGGGCGGTGAGAGGCGCGCAAAACTTGCGCTGACCACCAGGGATCAGAACGGCGAGGTGAAGCTCACCGGCGAGGCGGTTATCGCGCTGTAGCGCGAAGGTCTCGCCACGAAGGATTGTGCGCTCCCTCGCCCCGCTCTTGCGGGGAGAGGGTTGGGGTGAGGGGCTGCTTCCGCACACTCTGGAGGTGGTGAGACCTGTACCCCTCACCCGGAACGCATCTGACGATGCGTTCCGACCTCTCCCCGCAGGCGGGGCGAGGTGAGGCGGGCATACCGCAAAGATCACGTTGTTTGAGGGAGGTTTGAATGTCAAAGCTGCAAGGCAAAGTCGCGCTCGTCTCAGGCTCCGGCCGCGGCATCGGGCGCGCGATTGCGTTGAAGCTCGCCAGCGAGGGCGCGCGTGTCGTGGTCAATGATCTCGATGCCGAGCCGGGCGACGCGGTCGTCGCCGAGATCAAGGCCATGGGCGGCGAGGCGATCGCGGTCAATGGCAGCGTGACCGAAGCCGGCTTTGCCGATCGCTTCGTCGGCGCCGCGATCGAGCAGTTCGGCGGTCTCGACATCATCGTCAACAATGCCGGCTACACCTGGGACTCGACGATCCAGAAGATGACCGACGAGCAGTTCCAGGCGATGCTCGACGTCCATCTGGTCGCCCCGTTCCGCATCCTGCGCGCGGCGTCGGAGCCGATCCGGGTGATGGCGAAGAGGGAGGCCGAGGCGGGCCGCGAGGTATTCCGCAAGGTCGTCAACATCTCCTCGATCGCGGGCCTCTACGGCAATGCCGGGCAGGCCAGCTATTCGTCCGCCAAAGCCTCGCTGATCGGGCTGACGCGCACGATGTGCAAGGAGTGGGGCCGCTACAAGGTCAACGTCAATTGCGTGGCGTTCGGCCTGATCAACACCCGCCTGACCCAGCCGATCGAGACCCAGCAGAAGACCATCGACGTCGCCGGCCGCGACATCAAGGTCGGCGTCCAGCCGCAGATGCTGGAGGCGATGGGCCGCATGATCCCGCTCGGCCGCGGCGGCACGCCGGAGGAGGCGGCCGATGCGGTCTATCTGTTCTGCGCTCCGGAATCGAATTACATCAGTGGTCAGGTGATCGTCGCCGGCGGCGGTCTTCTGATTTAATACGAGGGCAGAATGCACTACCGATCGTCCTGGATGACCGAGGAGCTGGACACTTTCCGAGACCAGTTCCGCAAATTCCTCGCCAAGGATCTGGCGCCGCACGCCGAAAAATGGCGCGAGCAGAAGCTCGTCGATCGCTCGGCCTGGCGCGCGCTCGGCGAGATGGGCGCGTTGCTGCCGAGCGTGCCCGAGGCCTATGGCGGCTTAGGGGCCAGCTTCGCCTATGACGCCGCCGTCCTCGACGACCTCGAGAGCACGGTGCCGGAGCTGACCACCGGCGTCTCCGTGCACAGCGCGATTGTCGCGCATTACATCGTCAACTATGGCTCGGAGGAGCAGAAGAAACGCTGGCTGCCGAAGATGGCGTCGGGCGAGATGGTCGGCGCCATTGCGATGACCGAGCCGGGCACCGGCTCCGATCTGCAGGCCGTCAAGACCACGGCGAAGAAGCAGGGCAATTCCTACGTCATCAACGGCCAGAAAACTTTCATCACCAACGGCCAGGCCGCCGATCTCGTCATCGTGGTGGCGCGGACCGGGGCTCCGGGCGCCAAGGGCATCTCGCTGATTGTCGTTGAAACCGCGGGCGCCGAGGGGTACCGGCGCGGGCGCAACCTCGACAAAATCGGGCTGCACGCATCAGACACGTCGGAGCTGTTCTTCGATAACGTCACGGTGCCGCCGGAGAACCTGCTCGGCGCCGAGGAGGGCAACGGCTTCGTACAGCTGATGCAGCAATTGCCGCAGGAGCGGCTGTCGCTCGCGATCGGCGCGGTCGCCTCGATGGAGCGTGCGGTCAGGATCACCGCCGAGTACACCAAGGAGCGCACCGCATTCGGCAAGCCGCTGCTCGAATTCCAGAACACCGCCTTCAAGCTCGCCGAGCGCAAGACCGAGGCGATGATCGCCCGCGTGTTCGTCGACTGGTGCGTCGAGCGCCTGGTCGCCGGCGACCTCGACACCGTGACGGCGTCGATGGCGAAATGGTGGTGCTCGCAGAAGCAGGTCGAGACCGCCGACGAATGCCTGCAGCTGCATGGCGGCTACGGCTACATGCAGGAATATCCGATCTCGCGCATGTTCATCGATTCCCGCATCCAGAAGATCTATGGCGGCACCAACGAAATCATGAAGCTCCTGATCGCGCGCTCGCTGTAGGCAAGCGCGTCTTTGGCCGTCGTTCCGGGGCACGCGAAGCGTGAACCCGGAATCTCGAAGTTGCGGCTTGAGATTCCGGGTTCGACGTTCGCGCATCGCCCCGGAATGACGCGGAGAGGCGGGCGCGCGCTCATGTTCTTCGCGCGCCGCTACATCGCGCGCACGTTCTTGAGGAACTTGTCGACCTGAACTTCCAGCTCTGAGGCGTTGCTGGCGAGCTCTCCGGAGGCCGCCAGCACGTTCTCGGCGGCCTTGCTGGCATCGTCGATCGCCTTGGTCGTGCCGTTGATGTTGGCGGTGACCTCCTTGGTGGCCGCGGCCTGTTCCTCGACCGCGCTGGCGATCACGGTCGAGATCTCGCTGATCTGGACGATGACCTGCGAGATCGCCTTCAACGCCGTGGCGGTGTTGCCGGTCGCGGCCTGCATCTCGTTGATCTGCGCCGAAATGTCTTCCGTGGCCTTGGCGGTCTGGTTGGCCAGCGCCTTCACCTCGGAGGCGACGACGGCGAAACCGCGTCCGGCCTCACCGGCCCGCGCGGACTCGATGGTTGCGTTGAGCGCAAGCAGGTTGGTCTGGCCGGCGATCTGGCTGATCAGGGCGACGACGTCGCCGATCTTCTGCGCCATGGTCACGAGACCCGCGACCAGCTTGTCGGACTTCTCGGCTTCGTCGACCGCCATGCGGGCAATGCGGCTCGCCTCGGCCACCTGGCGGCTGATCTCGTTGACCGAGGACGACAGTTCCTCGGACGCGGACGCCGCGCTCGCCGAGCGCTGATTGACGAATTCGGCGGTCGTCGTCAGCGATCGCGCCGTGCCCTGCATTTGCGTCGACGCCGACGCCAGCATCCCCGCAAGGCCCTTCACGTCCTTCTCGAAATCGTCCGCCAGCTTCACATTGCCTGTCACAACCGACCAGCTCAGCATCGCGCCGGTGTAGTTGCCGCGCTTGTCGGTAAGCCCGGAGACCCGCAGGTCGAGCGTTTCCGGACCGAGCTTGATCTTGGCCGCATGCGGCAGGTTCTTGGGATCGCCGACGATGCGGCGCTGGTGCGCCGGGTTCTTGTGGAAGATGTCGAACGAGTTGCCGAGGATCTTGTCCGGCGCCACCGGAAGCAGATGCTTCACGGTGTCGAGCGTCTTGAGGCTGGTCTGGTTGATGTAGGTGATGTTGAAGTCGGTGTCGCACATCATGATGTTGATCGGCATGTTGTCGAGCATCTGCAACAGCCGTTCGGTCTGCGTTTCAAGCCGCGCCTTCTCGGTCGCGAGCTCCCAGGTCAGCATCGGGCCGGTGTAGCGGCCGCGCGAATTGGTCATGGCTGTCACGGTGAGATCGAGCGTCTCGCCGCCGATGGTGATGCGCGCCTTGTGCGGCAGGTTCTTCGGGTCGGACAGCAGCCGGCGCTGATGCTGCGGGTTCTTGTGAAATATATCGATCGATTGCCCGATCAGCGCGTCGACCTTCACCGGCAGCACATGCTCGATCTTCTTCAGGTTCTGCCGCGTCGACTCGTTGATGTAGGTGATTTTGAAATTGTCCAGCTCGCAGAGCATGACACTGATCGGCATGTCGTCGAACAGCCGGTACGAACTGTCCGAGCCGATCACGCTTGCGACGCTCTTCATCCCCAACATGCATTGCCTCCAGCCTTGATAATGATCTTGGTGAATTGAAACGGTGCACCTGATCGGCAGCGGAATGCCTTCCACCGCCGGCCCCACGCAGGTGCGTTACACGATTTACAATTTCTGACTGTGTGGAACGGTAAGCGATTCGAATTCCACCAAGAAGGGCACGCAATGCGCCGCATGCGATCGCGCAAGGTCGAACGCGCGATGCTCGCGATGAGCGCAGCCGAAAAACGTCGCACAACACCGCGATTTGCCGTGAAATCCGCGCGATCCTGCGACGAAGATGTGAAGCGGCCGATCGCTGCACCGTAATCTTACGGAAGCACACGCGTGCGCTCCTAATGATTGTTATCGTGCACATAACGTGGTGGCTCATGCAGATTGTGCCACGCCATCGCGCGCAGCGGAGAGCTCCTGACTGCAATCGTCTCGGCGGCCACGCGCTGTCGGTCTTGGCAACGTGGCGTGCGAGCATTCTTTCGCCTGCGCTCTGTTGCGTCGGTCGGCGCCTCCGTGATGACAGGCTGCCGCATCGTCGATGCGGGTGTTCGTGAAAGGAGCCCGCGCAGGTTGATCATGCCGCGCGAGACCCGATCGGGGTCACAGACCGGCGTCGTGGTCCCGCGCGAGCGCAACGAGATCGCCCTCGAGCCGGACGATCGTGACCTGCGCTGCTTGCCGGCCGGCGGCTTCAATCCAGCCGGCGATCGTCCGCTCTGCGGAAATCGATGACGAAACTGCATTGCCCATTGCCTACCGCATGGCTTGACGCCGCTGCGGCCGCGAGACGCAGCTTCGGCCTTGCACCCCATTTCCGTCTATCATACCCCGTGGGACCACGATCCGCGCGAAGCCCAAACGCGCGCCAGTACTTGCAGGGAGCCCTCATGACCAAAAGCAATGCCCGCACCGGAGGCCAGATCTTGATCGACCAGCTGGTCGCGCAAGGGGTGGAACGCGTCACCTGTGTGCCGGGCGAGAGCTATCTGGCGGCGCTCGACGCTTTGCACGATAGCCCGATCGACGTCGTGATCTGCCGCGCCGAGGGCGGGGCCGCGATGATGGCGGAGGCCTATGGCAAGCTGACGGGACGTCCGGGCATCTGCTTCGTCACCCGCGGTCCGGGCTCGACCAATGCCGCCCATGGCGTGCACATCGCGATGCAGGACTCCACCCCGATGATCCTGTTCGTCGGCCAGGTCGACACAGGCATGCGCGAGCGCGAGGCGTTCCAGGAACTCGACTACAAGGCGGTGTTCGGCACGATGGCGAAATGGGCGGTCGAGATCGATCGTCCGGATCGCATTCCGGAACTGGTCGCGCGTGCCTTCCGCGTCGCGCTGCAGGGCCGGCCCGGTCCGGTGGTGATCTCGCTGCCGGAGAATATGCTGACTGAAACCGCCGCGGTCGCCGACGCGCCGAAGGTCGAGCCTGCGGCGACCTGGCCGGCGCCGGCCGATCTCGAGCGCCTCGGCGGCATGCTCGCCGGCGCCAAGGCGCCGATCGTGGTGCTCGGCGGCTCGGCCTGGACCGCGGAGGCCGCCAAGGGCATCGCGCGCTTCGCCGAGCGCTTCGACCTGCCGGTTACAACCTCGTTCCGCCGCGCCTCGCTGTTCGACGCCGACCATTCGCATTATGCCGGCGATCTTGGCATCGGCCCGAGCCCGAAGCTGAGGGATCGCATCACCGGCGCCGATGTCATTCTGTTGATCGGCGGCCGCATGTCGGAAATGCCGTCCTCGTCCTACACGCTGCTCGACATTCCGGTGCCGAGCCAGAAACTGATCCATGTCCATCCCGGCGCAGAGGAGCTCGGCCGCGTCTACCAGCCGGCGCTGGCGATCCAGGCGACGCCTGCGGCCTTTGCCGCCGCGGTCGAGACCATGAAGCCGGCGGTCGCGCCGGCCTGGAAGGGCGAGGCGGCCAAGGCGCACGCGGATTACCTCGCCTGGACCGACAAGCCGCGCGAGCTGCCGGGCAGCTTCCAGTATGGCGAGGTCGTGACCTGGCTGCGCGACCGCCTGCCGAAGGATGCCATCGTCTGCAACGGCGCCGGCAATTATGCCGGCTGGATTCACCGCCACCATCGCTTCCACGCTTTCGCCGCGCAGCTCGCGCCGACCTCGGGCTCGATGGGCTACGGCGTGCCGGCGGCTGTGATGGCCAAGCGGCATCATCCCGACCGCGTCGTCGTGGCGTTCGCCGGCGACGGCTGCTTCCTGATGAACGGGCAGGAGTTCGCCACCGCCGTGCAGTATGACGCGCCGCTGATCGTCGTCGTCATCGACAACGCGCAATACGGCACCATCCGCATGCATCAGGAGCGCGATTATCCGGGCCGCGTCGTCGGCACCCAGCTCAAGAACCCGGACTTCGCGCTTTATGCCAAGGCGTTCGGCGGCCATGGCGAGCGGGTCGAGCGCACCGAAGACTTCGCGCCCGCGTTCGAGCGCGCGCTGGCCTCCGGCAAGCCGGCGATCCTGCACTGCCTGGTCGATCAGCGCGCGCTGTCGGTCGGCAAGGATTTTGCGCCGCAGGCCACGCGCTAGGGCATGATCCGGAAAAGTGCGAAGCGGTTTTCCGAGGAGATCATGCCCAAACAAGAGTCCCGTCACGTCGCGATCATCGGGGCCGGCGCGGTCGGCGTCATCAGCGCCATCGAGGCGCTGCGTGCGGGCCACAGCGTAACCTTGATCGATCCGGGTGAGCCCGGCGGCACGCAGGCCGCGAGCTACGGCAACGCCGGCTGGCTGTCGTCGCATTCGGTGATCCCGCCGGCCGAGCCGGGCACCTGGAAGAAGGTGCCGGGCTATCTGATGGATCCGCTCGGTCCGCTGGCGATCCGCTGGTCGTACCTGCCGAAGGCCTTGCCGTGGCTGGTCAAATATCTGTTGTCGAGCCGGACCGAGGCGCAGGTCGAGGCCACCGCGCGGGCGATGCGCGATCTCCTGAAGGATGCACCGCTGCTGCACCGGCAGCTCGCCGAGGAAGCCGGCGTGGGCGAATTGATCGAGCGGCGCGGGGTGATGCATGTGTTTCCCTCACGCGCGCCGTTCGACCGCGATCTCGGCTGGCGCATCCGCAAGCGCGTCGGCATCGAATGGCTGGAGCTCGATGAAGACGAGATGCGCCAGCGCGAGCCCGATCTGCATCCGCGCTACAAATTCGGCGTCGTGGTGGAGGAGGCGGGACGCTGCCGCGATCCCGGCGCCTATGTCGCGGCGCTCGCCGCCCACGCCATCGCGAACGGCGCCGAACGCGTCGCCGCCAAGGCCACGGGCCTCAGGCTCGCCGGTGACAGGCTTGTCGCTGTGATCACCGAGAGCGGCGAGATCGCCTGCGACGCCGCCGTCGTCGCCGCGGGCGCGCGCTCCAGGCAATTGACCGCCTCGATCGGCGATCCGCTGCCGCTGGAGACCGAGCGCGGCTATCACGTCATGATCGAGAATCCGGAATCCGGCCCGCGCAATTCGATGATGGCCTCCGATGCCAAGATGGTCGTCAACTGGACCGACAAGGGCCTGCGCGCCGCCGGCACGGTGGAGATCGCGGGGCTTGACGCCGCGCCGAACTGGAAGCGCGCCGAAATCCTGCGCGAGCATCTCTTCAGCATGTTCCCGAAGCTGCCGAGGGATATTCCGCCATCGCGGATCAAGACCTGGTTCGGCCATCGGCCGAGCATGCCGGACGGGCGCCCCTGCATCGGTTATGCCCGTGCCACGCGCGACGTGGTTTACGCCTTCGGCCACGGCCATGTCGGCCTGGTCGGATCGGCCCGCACCGGCCGGCTGGTCGCGCAACTCCTGAGCGGCAAGGCGCCGGAGATCCCGCTCGCCCCGTTTGCGCCTTCACGCTTCCTGTAGGAAGGAACGGCGGCGAAGGCTCAGCTGTCGCCGGCCCAGGCCGTGATCGCGGCCGGCGCGATCACGCGTCTCGGTATGTGCGGATTGATCGTTCCGGCGCTGACGTCCTGCGTCTGAACGAGCAGGGTGCGCGCAAACGCCTTGGCGTCCTGCTCGGTCGTGAAGGTACGGGTCTGGCGCGCGAAGCGGTGATGTCCGGCGTCAGGATTTCGCATGGCGAACGAGACGTACCAGATGGCCTTGTCGGTCTTCATCGCGCCTCTTTGGTGGTAATCCGCCCGCGCGATCGCGACGTGATGCTCGATGCTCGATGTGCAAAAAGTGCCAAGACAAAGAATCCTGAAATACAACACATTGCGGCGAATAGGCTCCTCGGCGAACCAGCAATGCTACAGCATCGGCACGTCTACCGATACTGGCGGCATATTACCTGTCAACCGATGGGTGAAATGACAATGCGCCGTTGCGACGCTGGTTCCATCCGGCAAATTGCCATGTCGGACAAGGCGCTGGTCGCGGCCCGCGAGGGCGAAGCGACGGCCCTGAAGCTCGTGAACTGGTGGCGAGCCGTCACGACAAGTGTCGATACTTTCGAACGCACGACGTAGGCCTCGCTAGATGACTTGGTCCTCCTTGCGTGCTGCGTTGATGGTTTCCTCCACCTCGGCGGCAAGGGCCGTGAGATGTTCGGCGAGCTTGCTGAACAACTCGCGCTTGCGCATGTCAGTCGCCAGGTCTCGGATCAACGCACATTCCGCCGCGTCACGGCGAAGCTTTTCGAGATGCGTCAGCATGTCCTGCATTTTTCGTCCCCGAATGCCGTACTCCGCAACGCTAAGGCGGCACAGAACCGCGCAACAATTACCTGTGATAATTTTCGCGACAAAGCTCGGGCAGATCATGTCGCGAGAATGCGGATGTTTGACTCACCGGCCGAACCACATATTCGATGTCGTCTTTGCGAAAGCAGGGACCCATAACCACAAGTGCTGATCGGTGTGCTTCGCTGGAATGACGAGCCCTGTTCACAACATCCGCCGCGGCGTATGGGTCCCTGCTTTCGCAGGGACGACAGCAAGGATGAGGCGATAGCGCTGCCTCTCTCACGACCCGATCCGCACCACCATCTTGCCGAGCGCCGCACGGGTCTGCATGGTGGTGAAGGCTGCGCGAAAATCGTCGAATGCGAACACCTTGCCGACAACAGGCGTCAGTCGACCATCGTTCAGCCATGCCGACAATTGCGTCATCACGCGCGCCTGCGCTTCAGGCTCGCGGCGCGCGATCTGGGCGGCATCGACGCCAATCAGGAGGCCGCCTTTCAGGAGCGGCAGATTGAACGGCAATGCGGGAATGCTGCCGGCCGCGAAGCCGACCACGACATGGCGGCCGTTCCAGGCGATCGAGCGGAACGCCTGCAGCGAGACCTCGCCGCCGACCGGATCGAAGATCACGTCGGCGCCATGGCCGCCGGTCGCGTCCTTCAGCGCGTCGCGCCAGTCGGGCTTCGTGTAGTCGACGACCGCGTCGGCACCGAAGCTTGCGGCGAAGTTGCGCTTCTCCTCGGTCGAGGCCGCGGCGACGATGCGCGCGCCGAGCAGCTTGCCGACTTGAATGGCGGCGATGCCGGTGCCGCCGGCGGCGCCGAGCACCAGCAACTGCTCGCCGGCCTTGAGCGAGCCGCGCTCGCCGAGCGCATAGAGCGCGGTGAGGTAATTGGTGCGAAAGGCCGCGGCGGCCTCCATCGACAGTCCGTCGGGCATGATCTCGACGGCGTCGGGTGGCACCACGATGTGCTCGGCCAGCGCGCCCGAGCGCGCCGCGCCCATCACCCGCATGCCCGGCGCGATGCCGGCGACGTCACCTGCGACCGCATCGACCACGCCGGCGAATTCCGCGCCCGGCGTAAACGGCAAGGCATCCTTGGTCTGGTAGCGGCCCTCGACCTTCAGCCCATCCACGAAGCCGATGCTCGCGGCGTGGACCCGGACGCGGATCTGTCCGAGGCCGGGTTCGGGGGTGGGGATCTCCCTCAGCCCGATCTGATCGATGGGTGCGTATTGCTCGACGACGACCGCCTTCATCCTGTCCTGCTCATTGGTTGGTTTCCTCGAGAGCCTTTTCCGCTCCGATTGAATCGGAACGGGGCCCCGGATTCTTGTGCTGACGCGTTTTCTTCACGCGAACCGTTAGCCGTTTCGCGCGAAGACGCTTCCGGCAAACCTATCCCATGGCCGTTGTTCTACGGGGAGGGGTTTTGCACATGCAACGGCAGGCTCGCATGCGGAAAGCCAGCATCTTCAACGACATCGCGAAAAGACCGGCGTTTACCCGTTGTTATCCCTACCAAATTCGGTAACGCGTCCTTAATGGCGTTAACGTTAGGGTTTTCCACGCGGCCCGCCTTGGGCTGCGCGCCGTCCAGGACGGGCAGGTTGCGTACGCGTTGGAGTCTCCTATGGATATCATGACTGGCGCCGGGCTGTTGGCTGGCATCATCGTCATCGCAGTGATGATGTTCATGGGCGGCGACCTGCACATGTTCATCTCCGAACACGCCATGATCATCATCTTCGGCGGCTCGATCGCGGCGACGATGATCCGTTTTCCGCTCGGCGTGATGCTGCACGGGCTGCCGCTCGGCGCCAAATTCGCCTTCACCATGAGCCGCCTGTCGGCCCGCGATCTCGTCGACGAGCTCGCCCGCATCGCCGAGATCGCCCGCAAGCAAGGACCGGTCGGCCTGGAAAAGGTCGAGACCGACGAGCCGTTCCTCGCCAAAGGCATCCGTTACGTCGCCGACGGTTACGACCTCGAATTCATCCGCGACAACATGGAACGCGACCGCGACAACTTCCTGATGCACCTCGACGAGGGCAGCAAGATCTATCGCGCGATCGGCGACTGCGCGCCGGCGTTCGGCATGATCGGCACGCTGATCGGCATGGTGCAGATGTTCGCCAACATGACCGACCCCTCCAAGCTCGGCCCGTTCATGGCGACCGCGCTGCTCGCGACGCTGTACGGCGCACTGGTCGCCAATTTGTTCTGCCTGCCGATCGCCGACAAGCTGCACGGCAAGCTGCTCGACGAGGAGACCAACCGCACGCTGATCATCGACGGCATCCTGATGATCCGCGACTCCAAGAGCCCGGCGCTGGTGCGCGAGATGCTGCTGGCCTACCTGCCGGAGAAGCATCGCCAGGAGGAAGGCGAGCCGGTTCCGGCCTGACCGGACCGCGCTTTCGGGAAACGCAGCGATGGCCAAGAAAAAGCGCGGCGACGCCCATACCGGAGGTCACGGCTGGTTCGTGACCTTCGCCGATTTGATGGGCCTGATGATGAGCTTCTTCGTGATGCTCGTCGCGTTCTCCACCATGGACAACAACAAGCTGAAGATCGTCGCCGGCTCGATGCGCGATGCGTTCGGCGTGCAGACCAATGTGCGCTATTCCGGCATCGTCGAGTCCGACGGTCTGCCGACCCGGCCGAAACTGAAGAACGTCGAGCACATCTCGCCGGAAGAGTCCTCCGCCAATCCGACGCCGGACGAGAAGGAGCGCAGCCAGATCAACGGCGCGCGGCTGAAGATAGACCGCGAATTCGCTCTCGCCTCGGCCTCGCTTCGCCAGGCGCTGCAGGACATGCCGGAGCTGACCGAGATCTCCAAGAACATCATGTTCGAGGAGACCAAGGAGGGGCTCAACCTCGAGATCGTCGACCAGGACGGCCGCTCGATGTTCGCGGACGGTTCCAGGGAGCCGTACGACCGCACCCGCCGGCTGATCCAGAAGCTGGCCGCGCCGCTGAAGGCGACGCCGCTGCGGGTTGCGATCGTGGGGCATACAGCCGCAGGCTTCGTGCCGGCGCGCAGCGATTATGACGGCTTCGACCTGTCCGCGGACCGCGCCAACGCGGTGCGGCAGATCCTGGAGCGGGAAGGGCTGCCGCCGTCGCATATTTTCGCGGTTTCCGGCAAGGCCGACGGCCAGCCGCTGTTTCCCGACGATCCGACGCTGCCGGCCAACCGTCGCGTGACCATAACGTTGATGCGGGAAAATCCGCCACTGCCGCCGGATCTGAAGCCGTAGCTCTGGGTTACCATACTACCGTCAACTACCATCGTTGCGCGGTTGACACGCGAAGCGGAAGCGTCGATAGCCGCGCGGATCAAATCAACCGATCGGGCGTTCCAACCTCGCCATGGCTGTCAGCGTCTCATCTACCGAAGCTCAGGAAGGACAACCGACCTCCAGCTTCTGGGCCCTGACACTCGGCAGCATCGGGGTGGTGTTCGGCGATATCGGAACTTCGCCGCTCTACGCATTCCGTGAGGCGGTCGGCGGCGCCGCGCACGGCCAGCCGGTCACCCGCATCATGGTGCTGGGCGTGCTCAGCCTGATCCTGTGGGCGCTGTTCACCGTCGTCACCGCGAAATACGTGCTGTTGCTGCTGCGCGCCGACAACAATGGCGAGGGCGGCACGCTCTCGCTGATGGCGCTCGGCCAGCGCGCGATCGGTCGGCGCAGCTGGCCGCTGCTCGCGCTCGGCGTGGTCGGCGCCTCGATGTTCATCGGCGATTCCATGATCACGCCGGCGATCTCGGTGCTGTCGGCGGTCGAAGGCCTCAAGCTCGCCACCCCGCATCTCGAGCACTATGTGGTGCCGCTGACGATCCTGATCCTGGTCGTGCTGTTCTCTGTGCAGAGTTCTGGCACCGCGCGCGTTGCTTCCGCCTTCGGTCCGGTGATGGTGGTGTGGTTCGCCTCGCTGGCGGTGATGGGGCTCGTTCACATCATGGACGACCCGTCGGTGCTGGCGGCGATCAATCCCTATTACGCGCTCCAGTTCATGCTGACCCACGGCACCATCGGCCTGGTGACGCTGGGCGCGGTGTTCCTCGCGGTGACCGGCGGCGAGGCGCTGTATGCCGATCTCGGGCATTTCGGCCGCAAGCCGATTCAGTCCGGCTGGTTGTTCTTCGTGCTGCCGTCGCTGCTGCTGAACTATTTCGGGCAGGGCGCGCTGGTGCTGTCCGATCCCAGCGCGATCGAGAACTCGTTCTACCGCATGGTGCCCGACGTGCTGCTGCTGCCCCTGGTCGGGCTCGCCACCGCCGCGACAGTGATCGCGAGCCAGGCGGTCATCACCGGCGCCTATTCGCTGATCAGCCAGGCGGTGCAGCTCGGGCTCTTGCCGCGCTTCGAGGTCCGCTACACCTCGGAGACCCATGCCGGTCAGATCTATCTGCCGCGCGTCAACCGCCTGCTGTTGATCGGCGTGCTGCTGCTGGTGCTGCTATTTCGCACCTCGAGCGGGCTGGCGTCAGCCTATGGCATCGCTGTCTCCACCACCATGGTCGCCGACGGCATCATGGGCTTCATCGTGATCTGGAAGCTGTGGAACTGGCGCGTGGCGTCGGCGGCGGCATTGATCCTGCCGTTCGTGATCGTCGACATGACCTTCTTCAGCGCCAATCTCCTGAAGCTGTTCGAGGGCGCGTGGGTGCCGCTGCTGTTCGGCGTCGTCATGGCGACGATGATCTGGACCTGGCGCCGCGGCGCCGCCATCCTGGTAGCCAAGACCCGACGCATCGAGGTGCCGCTGCGCGACCTGATCCACAGTCTGGAGAAGCGGCCGCCGCATATCGTCAAGGGCACCGCGGTGTTCCTGACCAGCGATCCGAGCTTCGTGCCGACCGCGTTGCTGCACAATCTCAAGCACAACAAGGTGCTGCACGAGCACAACGTGATCCTAACCATCGAGACCGCACCGACGCCGCGCGTCGATCTATCCGAGCGCGTCAACATGGAGAAGGTGAGCGACAAGTTCACCGCGGTGCGGCTGCGCTTCGGCTACATGGAATCGCCGAATGTGCCCAAGGCGCTGGCGGTCGCGCGCAAGCTCGGCTGGCAGTTCGACATCATGTCGACCTCGTTCTTCGTGTCGCGCCGCTCGCTGAAGCCGTCGGCCCAGTCCGGCATGCCGCAATGGCAGGACCACCTGTTCATCGCGATGAGCCGGTCCGCCAATGATGCCACCGACTATTTCCAGATCCCGACCGGCCGGGTGGTTGAAGTGGGTACCCAGGTAACTATCTGACCGGGCGCAGAATTCTGACATTGATCGGACGTGACCCATGCGTGATGTGCATGGCGGAGGCCTGAATCCGGGCTAACCTATGCATTCCTGCCGGGAGTATAGCGCTGCGACCCGGCATTGTGCGGTGCGGCAGAAGACAGAGGCACAGCTTCCCCATGTCATCCGAGAGTGCGATCACCGCGGCGGAAACGCCGGCGGCAAACGGCAATGGTGAGGCGCATTCAACCGCCACCTTCAAGGCCCTGATGCTCGGCAGCATCGGTGTCGTCTATGGCGACATCGGCACCAGCCCGCTTTACGCCTTGCGCGAGGCCGTCGTTGCGGCCGCCGGCGGCGAGGGCGCGGTGACGGCGCATGCGGTGCTCGGCGTGCTCTCGCTGATCCTCTGGGCATTGATCGTGGTCGTCACGCTGAAATACGTCGTGATCCTGCTGCGCGCCGACAACAATGGCGAGGGCGGCACACTGGCGCTGATGGCGCTGGCGCAGCGCGCGGCGACCAAGGGCGGCGCCGCGATCGTGCTGCTCGGCATCATCAGCGGCGCGCTGTTCTATGGCGACGCCGTCATCACGCCGGCGCTCTCGGTGCTGTCGGCAATCGAGGGCATCAAGCTCGTCACCTCGACATTCGATCCCTATGTCGTGCCGCTCACGGTGGTGATCCTTGTCGTCCTGTTCGCGGTGCAGTCGCGCGGCACCGCGCGCGTCGCGGCCTTCTTCGGCCCGGTGATGTGCGTGTGGTTCGCCCTGATCGCGGTCGCGGCGCTGCCGCAGATCGTGCGGCATCCCGAAGTGCTATACGCGCTCAATCCGATTCTCGCGGTGTCGTTCATGCTGCATCACGGCGTGATCGGCTTCATCACGCTCGGTGCGGTCTTCCTCGCGGTAACCGGCGCCGAGGCGCTCTATGCCGACCTCGGCCATTTCGGCAAACGCCCTATCCAGACCGCGTGGCTGTTCATCGTGCTGCCGTCGCTGGCGCTGAACTATCTGGGGCAGGGCGCGCTCCTGATCGGCAATCCCAAGGGCATCGAGAACCCGTTCTTCCTGATGTTCCCGGACTGGGCGCTGATCCCGATGGTAGCGCTGGCGACCATGGCGACCGTGATCGCGAGCCAGGCCGTCATCACCGGTGCGTATTCGCTGACGCGGCAGGCGATCCAGCTCGGCCTGTTGCCGCGGTTCGAGATCCGCCACACCTCGGAAGCGCATTCCGGGCAGATCTATATGCCGCGCATCAACCGCTTCCTGTTCATCGCGGTCATCGTGCTGGTGCTGATGTTCCGTTCGTCGAGCGCACTGGCCTCGGCTTACGGCATCTCGGTGACCGGCACCATGGTGGTGACGGCGATGATGGGCTTTGTCGTGATCTGGAAGGTCTGGCGCTGGTCGCCGATCGCGGCCGCCGCGCTGGTCGCGCCCTTCCTGTTCCTCGACATCACCTTCCTGGCCGCCAACCTGCTCAAGGTGTTCGAGGGCGGCTGGGTGCCACTCGCGCTTGGCGGCGCCATGATCGTGGTGATGTACACTTGGCGGCGCGGCAGCCGGCTGTTGTTCGAGAAGTCGCGCAAGCTGGAATTCCCGCTCGCCGATCTCGTCGCGATGCTGGAGAAGCGGCCGCCGCAACGGGTCTCCGGCACCGCGGTGTTCCTGACCAGCGATCCCGTCAGCGCGCCGACCGCGCTGATGCACAGCCTCAAGCACTACAAGGTGCTGCACGAGAAGAACGTCATCCTGACCATCGAGACCGCGCCGACGCCGCGGATCGATCCGTCCGAGCGGGTGCGGATGGAGCAGTTGAGTGAGACCTTCTCCAAGGTGACGCTGAAGTTCGGCTTCATGGAACAGCCGAACGTGCCGAAGACGCTGGCGATTGCCCGCAAGCTCGGCTGGCAGTTCGACATCATGTCGACCTCATTCTTCCTCTCCCGCCGTGCGCTGAAGCCGGCGGCGCATTCGGGCATGCCGAGCTGGCAGGACCATCTGTTCATCGCGCTGAGCCGCTCCTCGAACGACGCCACCGACTATTTCCAGATCCCGACCGGGCGGGTGGTCGAGGTCGGCACGCAGGTGACGATTTAGGGTCTGCGAACCAGCGTTTCGGCGTGGCATCTAACCCGTTTCGGACGCTTGATTTTCTCCGCGCAAGAGGCGACTTTGCGGCCCGGACCGGCGGGCCGCGCGACGCTCGCCAAGCTGATATCGGGAGGATATTTCCGTGGCGGACCACAAGGTGGAAGATTTGTTTCCGGACGAGGTGTCGAAGGGCATAGCGGAAGGCCGCTATCTGCTGGTCGACGTCCGTGAGCCGAACGAGGTCGCCGTCGAGGCCTATCCCGATGGCGTCGTAGTGCCGCTGTCGACGTTCGATCCGGCGGCGATTCCCGATCCGCAGGGCAAGCAGGTGGTGTTTGCCTGCCGCTCCGGCAAGCGCTCCGTGACGGCCTCGCTGGCCGCCCAGGCCGCGGGCCTGCCCTATGACAAGCACCTGGCGGGTGGCATCATCGGCTGGAAGGCGGCGGGACTGCCGACCAAGGCCGGCGGCTGATCCCTGACATGACTTCCATGAACAAGGTCTTCGCGGACCTTCCTGTCACCATCTTCGAGGCGATGTCGCAGGCCGCGCGCGACAACAACGCCATCAATCTCGGCCAGGGCTTTCCCGACGATCCCGGTCCGGAGGACATCCGCCGCGCCGCCGCGGACGCCTCGATCAACGGCTATAATCAATATCCGTCGATGATGGGCATCCCGGAGCTCCGTCAGGCGATCGCATCGCATTACGGCCACTGGCACGGGCTCAAGCTCGATCCGATGACCGAGGTGATGGTCACCTCGGGCGGCACCGAGGCGCTGACCTCCTCGATCCTCTCCGTGGTCGAGCCCGGTGACGAGGTGGTGTGTTTCCAGCCGGTCTATGATTCCTATCTGCCGATCATCCGCCAGGCCGGCGGCATTCCGCGGCTGCTGCGGCTCGAACCGCCGGAGTGGCGGCTGAGCGAGGAGATGCTGCGCAGCGTCTTCAATCACAAGACCAAGGCGGTGCTGTTCAACAATCCGCTCAATCCGGCGGCGGTGGTCTATCCGCGCGAGGACCTCGAACTGCTGGCGCGGTTCTGCCAGGAATTCGACGTGGTCGCGATCTGCGACGAGGTCTGGGAACACGTGGTGTTCGACGGCCGCGAGCACATCCCGCTGATCACGATTCCGGGCATGCGCGACCGCACGATCAAGGTCGGCAGCGCCGGCAAGATCTTCTCGCTGACCGGATGGAAGATCGGCTTCGTCTGCGCCGCGCCGCCGCTGCTGCGCGTCGCTGCGAAGGTGCACCAGTTCCTCACCTTCACGACGGCGCCCAATTTGCAAGCGGCGGTGGCATATGGCCTCGGCAAGCCCGACGACTATTTCCTCGACATGCGCAAGGACATGGCGCGGAGCCGTGACCGCCTGACCAAGGGATTGGAGAGCATCGGCTTTCCGGTGCTGAAGTCGCAGGGGACCTACTTCCTCACCGTGGACCTGTCGCCGCTCGGGCTCAACGAGACCGATGCCGAGTTCTGCTGGCGGATCGTGCAGGACTACAAGGTTGCGGCGATCCCGGTGTCGGCATTCTACGAGCAGGATGCGGTGACATCGGTCGTGCGTTTTTGTTTCGCCAAGAAAGACTCGACGCTCGATGCCGCGCTGGAGCGGTTGTCGGACGCCGTCCACCGCCGCAAGAGGTAAGCCAGAATGCGAGAGCAGAACCGTCGTCTCGTCAGCTTCGTCGGCGCGGTCGCGACGGTCCTGCTGCTCTCGGCCTCCGCCGACGCCGAGGAGCGCACGGTCAACTTCTACAACTGGTCGAACTACATGGCGCCGGGAGTCCTCGAGGACTTCACCAAGGAAACCGGCATCAAGGTCGTCTACGACACGTTCGACGCCAACGAGACGCTGGAGACGCGGCTGCTCGCCGGCAAGTCGGGCTATGACGTCGTGGTGCCGACCGGCTACTTCCTGCAGCGCCAGATCACCGCGAAGGTGTTCCTCAAGCTCGACAAGTCGAAGCTGCCGAACCTCGCCAATGCATGGCCCGTGGTGACGGAGCAGCTTGCGACTTACGATCCCGGCAATAGCTACGGCGCCAACTACATGTGGGGCACCACCGGCATCGGCTACAACGTCAAGATCGCGGAGAAGATTCTCGGGCCTGATGCGAAGATCGACAGCTGGGACATGGTGTTCAAGCCGGAGAACCTCGCCAAGTTCAAGGATTGCGGCATCCACATGCTGGATTCCGCCGACGACATCCTGCCGGCGGCGCTAAGCTATCTCGGCCTCGATCCGAACTCGACCAAGCAGGCCGACCTCGAGAAGGCCGCCGATCTCGTCATCAAGATCCGGCCCTATGTACGCAAATTCCACTCGTCCGAATATCTCAGCGCGCTGGCCTCGGGCGAAATCTGCTTCGTGGTCGGATGGTCGGGCGACATCATGCAGGCGCGCAGCCGGGCGGCGGAAGCCAACACCGGCGTCGAGATCGGTTACACGATCCCGAAGGAGGGCGCGCAGATGTTCTTCGACAATCTCGCGATTCCGTCGGACGCGAAGAACGTCGCCGAGGCCTATGAGCTGATCAACTACCTCTACCGCCCCGAGATCGCGGCGAAGAACTCGAACTTCCTGTCCTACGCCAACGGCAATCTGGCGAGCCAGAAGCTGATCGATCCGAAGATCTTCAACGACAAGAACATCTATCCCGACGAAGCGATGCAGAAGAAGCTGTTCGTGATCACGGCGCGCGATCCCGCGACGCAGCGGATCATCAACCGGCTGTGGACGAGGATGAAGACCGGGAAATAGGTCTATCCGTCATTGCGAGCCAACGGGTCGCGCGAACGCGCGCCCGACGACAGGCTCCGCGAAGCAATCCATCGCGTCGCACCTGCTGAAGCATGGATTGCTTCGTCGCTTCGCTCCTCGCAATGACGAGGTAGGGCTGCCAGCCTACCGCCAGCGCCGGTGCAGCCAGAGCCACTGATCCGGATATTCGCGGACCCAGCCCTCGACGACGTCGGTGATCGCCTGCATGGTGCCCTGGATATCGATCTGGCCGGATGCGTCGAACACCGGCTTGATTTCCTCGGTGACCTCGCCGCGGAAGCGGCCGTCGGGCAGGCGGATGATCCGCGTGCCGTGGATGGGGCAATCGATCTGCCGGCGCAGGCGCGCCAGCAGCGGATTCGCTGTGGTCTTGCGGCCGAAGAAGGTGACGGGAACGCCGTTGGTCAAATACTGATCGACCAGCATCGCGACGTGCTGGCCGTTCTTCAGCGCCTGCGCCAGCTTGAGCGGCGCGTCGCGGCCGGCCGGGACCAATGTGCCCAGGTTGACTGCGCGGATGCGCTCGATGGCGCGGTCGGCGGCTTCGATGTTCGGCCGCCGAAACAGGATGGTGGCGTCGAGCCCATGCGCTGCGGCGGCAATTGGAGAGAGCTCCCAGTTGCCGAGATGTGCGGCGAAGAACAGTGCCGGCTTGCCGTCGTCGCGCAACTGGTCGAACAGCTGCTTGCTGCGCGCCGAGAATTCGACGCGACCCGGCTTGTCGGGATTCTGGGGATCGTGGTCCCAGATGCGGTCGATGTGCGCGAATTCAGCGCCGATGCGTCCGAGGTTGTGCCAGACACCCGTCAGGATCTCCTCGATCTCCTCCGGTGACTTTTCCGGGAAGGCGGCCTTGAGGTTCTCGCGGCCGATGCGATCCTCGCGCAGCCGGCGGCCGATGAAATGGGCGGCGCGGCCGAAGAACCTTGCGGTCTTCTCGGGATCGAAATAGCGCGTTGCACGCAGCAGGCCGATCGTCAGCCCGCCGATCGCCGCGTCGGTCACGGGCTTCGCGGCGTCACGCAGGTGCGCCCTGGTGCGAAGGAGCAGGCGTTTCATCTGATGAGGCGAGGGCGCTAGGCCGGCTCGCGCGTCAGGATCAGTGAGGCGTTCTGCCCGCCGAACCCGAACGAGTTCGACATCACGGCGGTCACCTTGGCATCGCGCGCCTTGTTGCCGACTACGTCGAACGGGATCGCGGGATCAGGCACCTCGTAATTGATCGTCGGCGGAATCCGCTGATGCTCGAGCGTGAGCAGCGAGAAGATCGCCTCGACTGCACCGGCGGCCGAGATGGTGTGGCCGACCATCGACTTGTTCGACGACACCGGAATGTTTTTGGTGTGTTCGCCAAACACGGCCGACGTCGCAAGATACTCCATCTTGTCGTTTTCCGGCGTCGAGGTCCCGTGCGCGTTGATGTGATCGATTTGCTCGGGCTCCATTCCAGCATCGGCGAGCGTCTTGCGCACGCAGCCGATCGCCGGCTTGCCGTCCGGGGCCGAGCGGGTGCGATGGAAGGAATCGGTGAGCTCGCCGCAGCCGGCGACGACGCCGAGGATGCGCGCGCCGCGGGCCATCGCGGCCTCGTAGCTCTCGAGCACCAGCGCGCCGGCGCCTTCGGCCATCACGAAGCCGTCGCGGTTCTTCGAGAACGGTTTCGAGGCGGCTTGCGGCGGGTCGTTCTGGGTGGAGAGAGCCGACAGCAGCGAGAAGCGCACCATGGCTTCCGGGTTCACCGAGCCGTCGGTTGCGACGCACAGCGTCGCATCGGTTTCGCCGCGGCGGATCGCCTCGACGCCGAGCTGGATCGCGGTCGCACCGGACGCGCAAGCCGTCGACAGCGAAATCGGGGACCCTTTGGTACCGAAGGTCTCGGCGAGGTTGAGCGCGACGGAGCCGAAGGTGAAGCGCCGGTGAAAGTGCGCGAACTTCCCGCCGCTGCAGGTCGCCAGGTATTCGATGATTCCAAAGTCCTTGGTCGGAACCTCGCGCGCGACTTCGAGCCGCTGCGGCCACTCGGTCTCGATCGGGGCGACTGCCAGAAACAGCGGGCCGGGAAAGTCGCCCTTGCTGCCGATGCCGGCTTGCTCGAGCGCTTCTTCGGTCGCGATCTCCGCCAGACGCTGCGACAGGCTGGTCGAGGAGAATGGGTCGACGGTGACGAAATCGACGGCGCCGGCCATCGTCGTCTTCATACTGTCGAGCGGGAAGCGTGTGACGGTCTTGATGCCGGACTCACCCGCGGTGAGGCGCTTCCAATTGTCGGTCTTGCCGCCGCCGAGCGACGTCACGATTCCCATGCCGGTCACGACGACGATCGGTCGGCCGAATTTATCGCGTGGTGCTGTCATGGTGTCCCCGTCGGTGCTTGCGCCGAATTACTTGACGGCCTCGACCAGTGCCATGCCTTCGCCCTGCCAGTGGCCGACCCCCAACACGACAATCTGGGTTGGCGCTTCGGTCTTTTCAACCTCCAGCCCGGTCGGGTCGTTGGCCGGATAGAGCGCGCCGCGCGAGATCGACAGCGCGGCCAGCGCGAGCCCGAGCGGGAACTGCGCCTCCATGGTGTGGCCAAAGGTCGTTCCGGTGGCGCGGACGGCAAAGCCGGCATGCTGGCTGAGGAATGCGCGCTCTTCGGCGGTCGCAGGCTCGGCGCCGGTCGCACCCGTGATCAGGATACCGCTGTCGCCGCTGACGCCGAGCTGCGGCCACAACGCCTGCAGCGATTTCGTCACGGCGCCCGGCTCCTTGCGTCGGGCAAGGTCGGCGACCACCTTGGTCAGCTTGGCGTACGGCTTTGCGCCGCGGGCCTCGGCATGTTCGCGCGATTCCATCACGAGGAAGGCGCCGGCGGAGCCGATGGCAAAGCCCGGGTTGTTCCTGCGGGCCCAGACCGAGCTATGCTGGTCCTTGAGGGCGAGATCGCCGAATGCATAAAGCATCAAGAGGTCGCCGCGATCGCCGTTATGAGCGGCGCCGACCAAGGCGATGTCACTCTGGCCGGCCCCGATGCGCGCGACCGCGATCCGTGCCGCGTCGATGCTCGAGGCTTCCTCGCCCATGAAGGTGCGGGAGGTCCCGCACACGCCGTGAACGATCGCGATGTTGCCGGCGAGCAGGTTGGAGAGCTGCGCCAGGAACAGCGTCGGGCGCAGCTCGTTCATCAGCTTCTCGTTGAGCAGGGCTGGCGGCAACTTGCCCTGTGCGTCGGCGTTCATGATCGCGAGGTCGACAGTGAGGTCACGCTCGCCGCCACCGGCTGCGATGATCATGTCCATCCGCGACAGGATTTCCTGATTGCCTTTGACGCCGGCGGAATCGAGCGCCAGCCCGGCGGCATAGGTGCCGATCCGCTGCCACGTTTCCATCTGACGCTGATCGCCCTTCTTCGGGATCTGGGCGTCGAAGCTGACGGGAGCGATCGGATGGATCACGTATGGCGCGAGACGCTTCTCGTCGGCATTGACGCGCCGGGCGCCGAGCGCCTCCCAATGCGCATCCAGTCCCTCGCCAAGCGAGGAGAGCAGGCCTACGCCGGTGATCCAGACTTCCTTCTCAGCCATTACTCATTGCCTGCTGCGGAAACCCGATCTTGGCGGCCATCGCATCCATGTGCACGCGCAAGTCCGGGCTGGGGAAGGGGATGTGACGGAAGGTCAGCTCGGCATTGCACTTGAGCTCCTTGCCGACGCGAACCTTCGCCGAGGTCACGGCGAAGCCTGAACCTTCGTGCTCGATCTTGGCCTCGATGGTCAGGACCGAGCCGGGGCTGACGAAGCCGCGCATCTTGGCTTCCTTGACCATGGCGAGGAAGGGCATGCGCTCGAACTTGGTCAGACCAAGGATCAGCCAGCCCGAGCTCTGGGCCATTGCTTCGGTCAGCAGTACGCCGGGCATGATCGGGTAGCCCGGGAAGTGCCCCGCGAACACCGAATGGCTGTCGGGCGGAACATCCGCCTCGACGACAATGGTCCTTGCGTCGAGGTTGAGGTCGACGATCCGATCAATCAGCTGAAAGATCTCGAGCTGCATGATGGGCGATTACGAGCCCGTGCCCGTGCCCGCGTTCTTGGCTGCAACCAGCTCGTCGATGCGGTCGGCGAGATTCTTCAACACGAAATACTGCTCCGTCGTGGCCTTGCCGTCGTTGACCTCCTGGGTCCACTTTTCGAGCGGCATCTTGATCCCGAAGGCCTTGTCGATGGCAAAGGCGATGTCGAGGAAGTCGAGGCTGTCGATCCCCAGATCGTCGATCGCGTGGCTCTCCGGCTTGATCGTGTCGCGCGGGATGTCGCAGGTCTCCGCGATAATGTTGGCGATCTGCTCGAATGTGGGTGACATCATTAAGCCTTTGATATATTGAAGGTAATTCCGGGTCGGCTCAGAGGAGGCGGGCGCGTTGCCCCGGAATGCCCGATTGCTGGTGCCGGAGTCGTGTGCCCGTATATCGGAGCAGGGCCGTTAGTTCAATGGAGCTTGGCCGGCATCGCAAGGACGGTTTTAGGCAGGGTTCCGGCCAGCCTAGCTGCGCGGCATCACCGTAATCTTCGCGCAATCCCGGCGGCCCATCAGCACGCAATCCTGGGTCTTGCGCAAATCGGCGATGCTCATGGCAAGCCAGATGCCGATCGCGGTGAGCGCCACCGTGAAGGCGAAGGCGGCGATGTTGGCGAGCATGCGCTGGCGGAAATCGTCCGGCTCCTCGCGCGGCTTCTCATAGCGAGAGAGATCGTTGGCAACGGAAGCCGGGCGCGTCGTTCGGTGCGGCTCCTCGCGCTTGCCGGGCGGCTGCGCCGAGGTACGCGGCCGGAATTTGAGCACAACGTGCTCGGCATCCGAGGAGATTGGCCGCTGCGTCTTCACTGTTGTCAGTCCGGTCGCGTCGCCGGTTATGTTTAGCATGTTCGCTGCACTTCACACCTAAAATCTTGGTGCGCGCAGAGGTGGTATTCATGCGTCGATCACCTCCAGGAACTGGCTTGCCGTCGAGGCGGCTGCTGCGGCGCGCGGGATGCTCGGCGATGACCATGTCGACATATTCGTTCGACCTTCGCGCATGCACAGTTTTGCGCTGCAACGCCGTCACGGAGGTTGAGGCTGCGCGCCCGGGCATTGACAGCCCGGGAGCATCGACAGCCGAGGCCGGACCATCCGGCCATCGGCCCCCACCGCTTCGTGAAGCCATTCCGGCGCACCGGACTCTTTCACCCGCCTGCGGGCTCATGACATAGTGGAACCCGTTCCGGAGTGCCGGTCAAAAGGGAGCATAAATCATGGCCCACACGCGCGAGCCTTACGTCAAACCGGTCCCGATCCTGTCGCTGCGGCCGACCCAGATGACGGTCGGCATGCAGGAGGTGACGGAGAAGCGGAAGCGCTGGCGCGAGCACAAGTCGGACAAGAAGCGCGCCGAACTGCTGGGCAAGCACATGATCCCGGTCGTCCATGGTCCCGACGATCGCTACTACGTGGTCGATCACCATCACATGGCGCGGGCGCTGCACGATGAGGGCGTCAAGGACATCCTGGTCACGGTGATCGGCGATCTCACGATGGTCGAGCGTGACGTGTTCTGGGGCGTGATGGACAACAAGCGCTGGGTCTATCCCTACGATTCCAAGGGCGAGCGCCGCCACTTCAAAGACATTCCGAAATCGATCAAGGACCTCAGGGACGATCCGTTCCGCAGCCTCGCCGGCGAGATGCGCCGGGCGGGCGGCTTTGCCAAGGACACGACGCCATTCAGCGAATTCCTGTGGGCCGATTTCCTGCGCCGCCACATCCCGCGCAAGACGGTGGAGAATAATTTCGCCAAGGCGCTGGAGAAGGGACTGGCGCTCGGCCGCAGCAAGGACGCAGTCTATTTGCCCGGCTGGTGCGGGCCGGCATCTGACGACTGATCTGCCGCGGCCTCCGGCCTGTGCTGATCCTCCCTGCCGCCGAGCGCGTGGTGCAGCCACCGCTCGGTCCGCTTGCCGAAGGTCAACAGCAGGAACGCCAGCGCGACGGCGGTGACGACGATCGGCCAATGTCCGGCGCCGCAGACGATGCCGACGCAAGCGGCGAAGAACGCGCATGCGGCGCTGGTCAGGCCGCGGACCTGGAAGCGGTCGCCCTGCCGCACGATCACGCCGGCGCCGAGGAATCCGATGCCAGTGAGCACGCCCTGGATCACGCGACTCACCGCGTCGGTGAACTTGCCGGGCTCGACGGCCTGCAATGCCAACAGCACGACCATGGCCGTCGAAAGGCTGACGAGACCCAGCGTCTTCAGGCCGATCGGCTTGCCGCGCAGGTCACGGTCGAGCCCGATCGCGCAGCCGGCAAGGGTGGCCGCGCCGAGACGCAGGACGATCTCGCTCCAGTCCGCCAAGGCGTCCTCTATTTCGGCTGCCGGCCGAGCATGTAGAACTCGCTGTTCGGCCGCATGCCGGTGACGTTGGCGAGCCGGTTCGACAGCGCGAAGAATGCCGCAACCGCGGCGATGTCCCAGACGTCGTCGTCGCTGAAGCCTTGGGCGGCAAGCGCGGCGAAGTCCGCCTCCGAGACTTCCTCGGCTGCGCGGCTCACCTTCATGGCGAAGTCGAGCATCGCGCGCTGCCGCGGCGTGATGTCGGCCTTGCGGTAGTTGACCGCGATCTGGTCGGCGATCTCGGGATTCTTGGCGCGGATGCGCAGGATCGCGCCGTGGGCGATCACGCAATACTGGCACTGGTTGGCGGCGCTGGTCGCCACCACGATCATCTCGCGCTCGGCCTTCGAGAGGCCGGAGTCCTTTTCCATCAGCGCGTCGTGATAGGCGAAGAAGGCGCGAAACTCGTCGGGGCGATAGGCCAAGGTGAGGAAGACGTTCGGCACGAAGCCGGATTTCTCCTGCACCGCCAGGATGCGGGCGCGGATGTCCTCGGGGAGCTTGTCGAGAGCGGGCGTCGGGAAGCGATTTGCAGTCGGCTGCGTCATGAGATGGTTCCGGCGTGCCGCCTGGATGCGGCGTCACGCCGAGACCATAGTCGATGACGGGTCGGGCGCAAGGCGCATCGGCACCTTGGCGGAATTCGGCTAACGCAGCGGCTTCTTCAGAAGCGAGAAGCGGTCCGGATCGAGGCCGAGCGAGGGCTGCAGCATCGGCGCCTCGGCCGGCGCCATGGTGCGCGCCGGCGCCGGAGAGTTGAAGTTGGCGTCGCCGCTCGGGCTATCGCGATGCGAGGTGGCGCCGCGCCAGCGCTCCAGCACGGCGCTGACGAAATGCATGTCATGGCCGGCGGTCACCGACGGTACCGTGGCGATGGTGGCCTCGCCGCGCGGCAGCTGGTGCGGCGGCACCTCCTTGAAGCGCAACCGGGTCGGCAGCGCCACGCCTTCGCCGAACGCGAGCACCTCGCGGGTGCCGAGCGAGGGCACGAAGGACAGCAGGTTGGCGGCGGCGTCCGAGACCGCGGAGCGCAGCAGCGCCTGGTCGCGGTCGTTGGCGAGGCGCATCGTGAACAGCGTGTTGCACTGGGAGATGATGGTCGCGTCGAGCTCGGCCGGACGCTGGGTGATCAGGCCGAGATAGACGCCGTATTTGCGGCCTTCCTTGGCGATGCGCGACACCGCCTTGCGGGTCGGCCCGAAGCCGATATTGCGGTCGGCGGAGGCATAGCGGTGCGCTTCCTCGCAGACGAACAGCATCGGCGAGACGCCGTCGCTCCACAGCCCGAAATCGAACGCCATGCGGCACAGCACCGACACCACGGAATCGACGACTTCGGCGGGGAAGCCGGCGAGCTGCATGATCGTCATCGGCTTGCCGTTGGCGGGCAGGCGGAACAGATGGCTGATCACCTCGGCCATGGTATCGCCGCCGACATTGGCATTGTCGAACATGAAGGCGTAGCGCGGATCGTTGCGCACCGCGTCGATGCGCGAGATCAGCTTGTGATAGATGATACGCGAGGAGCGGTTCTCCAGCTTGCCCATGCGCTCGTCGATCAGCGAGATCAGGTCGACGAGGCGATAGGGCACTGGCGTATCGACGGTGTAGCCGACCTGCTTGGGGTCGATGCGCTTCAGCCCGAGACCGACCCGGTCGGAGTTCTGGTACTGGGTGTAGATGCCCTTCGCCATCGGGATCACTTCGGCGAGAATGTCGAGCTCCTCGGGCACGCCGGGCCGGCCGCCGAACAACACGTCGACGATCTCTTCGAAGTTGAACAGCCAGAACGGCAGCTTCAGGTTCCGCGGGTTGAGCACCTGCGCGCGCTCGCCGAAGCAGCGGCCGTATTCGTTGTGCACGTCGAGCAGGAAGATGCGCAGGTTCGGCCGCGACTTCAGGATCTCGTTGAGCAGCAGCGACACGCCGGTCGACTTGCCGACGCCGGTCGAGCCGAGCACCGCGAAGTGCTTGGAGAGCATCTCCTCGACGTCGACATAGGCGATGACAGAACGATCCTGCTGCAGCGTGCCGACATTGATCTGGTCCGAGCCGCTCGGCGCATAGACCGTGCGCAGCTCCTGGTTCGTGATCAGATCGGTGCTGTCGCCGATGGTCGGATAGTGGGTGACACCGCGCTGGAATTTCGGGCGGTCGCCGCCCAGGATCTCGCCCAGCAGGTCGACCGAGGCGGTCGCCATGTATTCGTCGGACGCCGGCAGGTTCTCGCACGTCACTTCGGTGATCATGGCGACGATGACCGAGCTCGCGCAGCGGATACTGACGAACCGGCCGACGGTCGCTCGCATCTCTGAAAGTTGCATCTGGCCGCCCGCCAGCAGCCCAACCCGGGCCTGCGAGCCGCGCACAGAGATCACACGTCCGAAGGGTGTCACAGTTCCAGCCTGGCTCGTTCTCAAAATCTAAATGTCCGGACCAATATGCCCGCCCGGGATTGGAAAAACCGTTAAATCGCCGGGGTTCCGCATCGGCTAAATCTACACCTTCCCGGTGACGATTTGTTTCTATCGTACCGGGAGATTATGCGCTGTCGCGCGCATCGGCGGCGGAATCGTCGCTTTCCGGCACAGCCGCGTTTGTTTCCTGGTTTTTCCGTTAAAGCGGGATTCACCATCTCTGAGGAGTGCATCGGCAGCTCCGTAGGTTTACGGGGCATTGGGCGCGATTTGTCATACGCTGTCGCCCGGTATCGCGTAACCGATTGCTAACTGCGAGTTGTAACGACCTTTCCATTTGTGCTGCGTAACGATGCCGCGCCCTGGGAGAGATCAGCGTGCGCATCGAACACCGCAATTCATCGTCAGGAAATGCCGACGCCGGCTCGACCAAGGGGCTGGCGTTCTGTGCCGGCCTGTTGGTCGGCAGCCTGCTCGGAAGCGCGACCGCGCAATGGAGCGAGCGCGAAGGCCTGCTGATGGCGGCATTCGCGATCATGGCCGTGATCGTCTTCCTGTTGCTCAAGCGGCACGAAATCTCCGACGAGCGACTCGCCACCGAACGTCGCAATCTCATGACCGCCGTGAACAACATTCCGCAGGGCCTCGTGCTCTACGATGCATCGGCGCGCATCATCATCTGCAACCGCCCCTACATCGAGATGTTCGGGCTTTCGCCCGACGTCGCCAAGCCCGGCTGCACGATGCACCGGCTGATTGCGCATAGACAGGAGACGGGCTCGTTCGACGGCGATGTCGACGACTTCTGCGACGCCATCATCGGCAACGTGAAGCTTGGCCGCGCCACGCGTCAGCTGACGCAGGCGCCGGGCGGGCGCGCGATCGAGATCGTCAACAAGCCGCTGCCGGAAGGCGGCTGGGTGGCGACCATCCAGGATGTCACCGAGCGTGCGCGCACCGAGAACAAGATCGCCCACATGGCGCACTATGATGCGCTGACCGACCTGCCGAACCGCGTGCTGTTCCGCGAACGCCTGGAGCGGGCGCTGAAGGCGATCCGGCCGGATCAGCAGCTCGCGGTCATGTATATCGACATCGACGAGTTCAAGGCCGTCAACGACGCGCTCGGCCATCAGATCGGCGACGAATTGCTCAGGGCGATCGCCGACCGCCTGCGCGGCTGCGTTGGGGACACCGACGTCGCGGCGCGGCTCGGCGGTGACGAGTTTGCCGTGATCCAGACCGCCGTCCGCGATCAGACCGAGACCATGCAGCTCCTCGCTGCGATCTATCAGTCGATCCGCCGGCCGATCGACTGCAGCGGGCATCTGATCACCACCGATGCCAGCATCGGCATCGCCGTTGCGCCCGCCGACGGCCTCGACATCGATCAATTGCTGCGCAATGCCGACCTCGCGCTCTACGGAGCCAAGAGCGACGGCCGCCGCACTTACCGGTTCTTCGAGACCGGCATGGACGCACGCGCCAAGGCGCGGCGCAGCCTCGAGCTCGAGTTGCGCCAGGCGATCGCCGACGGCAGCTTCGAGCTGCACTATCAGCCGCTGCTCCATCTCGAGGAGGGCCAGGTCAGTTGCTGCGAGGCGCTGGTGCGCTGGCGTCATCCCGAACGCGGCACCATCTCGCCGGCGGATTTCATCCCGATCGCCGAGGACACCGGCCTGATCAACGATCTCGGTCACTGGGTGCTCAACACCGCGTGCCGCGAGGCGATGAACTGGCCGGAGCATGTTCATGTCGCGGTGAACGTGTCTCCGATCCAGTTCAAGAGCCAGACGCTGGCGCTCAACGTCGCCGCCGCGCTCGCCGCGACAGGTCTTGCACCTTCGCGGCTCGAGCTCGAGATCACCGAGGCGGTGCTGATCCGCGACGACGAGGCTGCGCTCGATATCCTGCATCAGCTCCGCGAACTCGGCGTCCGTATCGCGCTCGACGATTTCGGCACCGGCTATTCCTCGCTGAGCTATCTGCAGCGCTTCCCCTTCGACAAGATCAAGATCGATCGCGCCTTCATCAAGGATCTCGCCGGCACCGGCGCGTCGTCCACGATCGTCCAGGCCGTCGTCAACATCGCCGCTGCCAGCGACATGACCACGACTGCGGAGGGCGTCGAGACCGAGCAGCAGCGCAACCTGCTGCGCATCCTCGGCTGCACCGAGATGCAGGGCTATCTGTTCAGCCGGCCGGTGTCATCGGCTGAAATCCGCAAGCTCCTGTCGTCGGATCGCGAGAAGGCCGTCTCGGTCGCCTGACGCCTGTCTCGACCGCTTTCACGAGGTGATTCCGGCGACGGAATGCCCTGCGAGCGCAATTGCCGTCGCCAGTAATTTGTTGACGGGACCTAATCATTTGTACACTAGTACAAATCGGCGCGCCGCTCACCTGTCCAACCGCAAGTCGTCGATCCGGCGTCGTCGCGGAGGGAGACCGTCCATGCAGCCGGAACCGATCTTCGATCTCGCACATCTCGGGCACATGGAGCTTTTGACGCCGAAGCCGGACGAGAGCCTGAAATTCTTTGTCGACGTCATGGGCATGACCGTCAGCGGCCGCAAGGGCGAGTCGGTCTATCTGCGCGGCTGGGACGATTACGAGCGCTATTCGCTGAAGCTGACGGCGTCGAAAACTTCAGGGATGGAACACATGGCGCTGCGGGCGCGCAGCCCGCAGGCGCTCGAACGCCGCGTTGCCGCGCTGAAGGGCTCGGGCTTCGATATCGGCTGGATCGACGGTGACATGGGGCAGGGGCCGGCATTCCGCTGCCGCGATCCCGACGGTCATGTCATCGAGCTCTATTACGAGACCGAGTGGTACGAGGCGCCGGTCGAGCTGAAGCCCGCGCTGAAAAACCAGGCGCAGCGCTTTCCAGCGCGCGGCGTCAATGTCCGCCGGCTTGACCATCTCAATTGCCTCGCGGTCGACATCAAGGCCAACCGCCTGTTCTTCGAAAACTACCTCGGCTGCCGCACCACCGAGCAGATCGTGCTCAACGACGGCACGGAAGCCGCGATGTGGATGACGATGTCGAACAAGAGCTACGACTTCGCCTATACGCGCGACCACTACGGCAAGCGCGGCCGGTTTCACCATGTCACCTATGCGCTCGACAACCGCGAGGAGATCCTGCGGGCCGCGGATATTTTTCTCGAGCAGGGGGTGCATATCGAGACCGGGCCGCACAAGCACGCGATCCAGCAGACCTTCTTCCTCTATGTCTATGAACCCGGCGGCAACCGCGTCGAGGTCGCCAACGCCGGCGCACGCCTGATCCTCGCGCCGGACTGGAAGCCGATCGTGTGGACCGAGGAAGAGCGCAGGAAGGGACAGGCGTGGGGGTTGAAGACGATCGAGTCGTTCCATACCCACGGCACCCCGCCAGTGATCGACTAGATGCGAGACCGCCGCACGAAAAGCCGCCCGAGCGCGTTGATACGCCGCCGCGAACACGCGCGCTCGCTGACGACAACACCGACGCGCAACCGATATGATCCGGTTCGCGGCGGCGGGCGCCGCGCCGCGCGAGACGTGAACCGGTGAGAGTGGGCACAATGGCTGGCAAGACGCGAAAGACGTCGGCGAAGGGGGCGAAAAAGAGCGCCGCGAAGCGTGGCTCTGCAAAGCCGCGTCTGCTCGCGGGCGGCAATCCGCAGATCGCAAAAGGCTATGGCGATGCTCCGGTGCAAGCCTATATCGCCGCGATGCCCGGGTGGAAGCGCGACGTCGGACGCAAGCTTGACGCGCTCATCGTGCGTGCCGTCCCCGGCGTGCACAAGGCGGTGAAGTGGAACTCGCCGCTCTACGGCATGGAAGGGGACGGCTGGTTCCTCGGCATCCATGTCTTCACGCGCTACGTCAAGGTGGCGTTCTTTCGCGGCGCGTCACTGCATCCGGTGCCGCCGGGCGAGTCCAAGCAGCAGCACACGCGCTATCTCGACATTCACGAGAACGACGAGCTCGACGAAGCCCAGTTCACCGCATGGGTGAAGCAAGCCAGTCAATTGCCAGGCGAACGGATGTGAGTGGCAACAAAGGTCGGGACCGGTAAGCAGCGGCCACGACGCGCTGTCGATGCAGCTCTGCGCGATAGAGCATTGCCTCGCCTCAGCCCTTTGGTGTTAGGCTGCACCAAAGCCCGATGAATCGTCATCGCGCTTTGGATTGTTGTCCTGGCATGATCTTTTCGGAAGACTGCTTCGCACTTTTCCGGATCATGCTCTGGTAACGTCAGAGGAAAACGTCGATGAGTGAACACACGACGGACAAGCGCGTGCGAGAGGCGTCTCGCAGGCGATTCCTTCAGGCCGGTGCAGCACTGGCCGGTGGCTCCGCGATATCGGGAGTTGCCGGTTCTACCGCGCTTGCCGAACAGGGGAATAATCTTCCGCCCAATGTGCCGGAATGGATGAAAGCGCCCGGCGACCCGATGGGAAGCCAGCCCTATGGCACGCCGTCGGTTCACGAGAAGGCTGTCGTCAAGAACATCTCGAAGACGCTGCCGCAATACATCTCCGCTTCGGGCCGCACGCCGCTGCAGGAGCTCGACGGCATCATCACGCCGAACGGTTTGTTCTACGAACGCCACCATGGCGGCGTGCCGACCATCGACCCGGCCGAGCACCGGCTGGTGCTGCATGGCATGGTCGATCGCCCGCTGGTGTTCACGATGGAGGACATCCGCCGCTTTCCGTCGCAGTCGCGCATCCACTTCCTCGAGTGCTCCGGCAATCCGGTCTACACCAAGCCGTACGGCAAGACGGCCTCCGACCTCGTCGGCCTTCTGAGCTGTGCGGAATGGACCGGCGTGCCGCTCAAGACGGTGCTGGACGAGGCGGGCCTGCAGGCGGGCGCCAAATGGATCGTGGCCGAAGGCGCCGACGCCGCTGCGTTGACGCGCTCGATCCCGATCGAGAAATGCCTCGACGACGCCATGCTGGTCTACAGCCAGAATGGCGAGCGGCTGCGCCCGCAGCAGGGCTATCCGCTGCGCCTGTTGCTGCCCGGCTTCGAGGGCAACATGAACGTGAAGTGGCTGCGCCGGCTCAAGGTCGTCGCCGAGCCGGCCTATTCGCGCGAGGAGACCTCGAAATACACCGACCCGATGCCCGACGGCACGTCGCGCGAATTCACCTTCTACATGGAAGCCAAGTCGATCATCACGCGGCCGTCCGGCGGGCAGAAGCTGACGACGCAGGGCTTTCACGAGATTACCGGGATCGCCTGGAGCGGTCACGGCAAGATCAAGAGCGTCGAGGTCTCGCTCGACGAGGGCAAGAGCTGGCAGCAGGCCGAATTGCAGGAGCCGGTGTTGACGCGCGCGCTCACGCGCTTCCGCTTGCCCTGGCATTGGGACGGCAAACCCGCCGTGATCCAGAGCCGCGCCATCGACGAGACCGGATACGTGCAGCCGACGCTGGCGGAATTGGTCAAGGTGCGCGGTCTCAACTCGTTCTACCACAACAACGCGATCTGGCCCTGGCGCATCGATGCGAATGGTGAGGTGACCAATGGCCAGGCTTAAGCTCAAGGCGGCGTTCCTTGTGAGTGCGGTCGCGATGTTCGCCACTGCCGGGCAGGCCGAGGATCGCTTTGGCATCGGGCGTGCGGCGACGCCTGCCGAGATCGCCGGCTGGAATATCGATATCGGCCGTGACGGCTCCAACCTGCCGCCGGGCAGCGGCAGCGTCGAGCGCGGCCGCACGGTGTTCAGCGAGCAATGCGCGGCGTGCCATGGCGACAGCGGGCAGGGCGGCGTCGGCGACCGCCTGGTCGGCGGACAGGGCACGCTGGCGAGCCCAAAACCGATCCGCACCGTCGGCAGCTATTGGCCCTATGCCCCGACGCTGTTCGACTACATCCGCCGCGCGATGCCGCAGAACGCGCCGCAGTCGCTGAGCAATGAGGACGTCTACGCGGTGTCCGCCTACATCCTCAGCCTGAACGGCATCGTGCCGGCCAATGCGGTGCTCGACGCCAAGTCGCTCGCCACGATCAAGATGCCGAACCGCGACGGGTTCGTCTCCGACCCGCGGCCGGACGTGCATAACCATTGAGCGGCGGGCCACGGCTGGCTTGCTCGCAGCATCGTGACGTCGTGGCCCCTGTGCCCGGAGGATTGCCGTCCCTATCTCCGTTTGGGGGCGGCTCGGCCGTCATCCGGCACACGTTTATGATCGATAGGAGAGGCCGCATGACCAGGTCATGGGCAGTCGCAGCCGCCATGCTGCTCGTGGGAATGACGTTTACGCCGGTCGCGGCCCAGATGTCGGAGCCGGCATATTTCGACGCGCAGAATCCCGGACGCAGCGCGATCAATGGCGGCGCCCTGACGCCATGGGGTGAGGCCCAGGAGGCCGCGCAGCGCGGCAGCAATCCGGCGAACGCCTACGGCGCCATGTCCGCGGCGGAGCCATCTTCCGCCTGCGCGCGTTACCGTTCATTCGATCCGGCGTCCGGTACCTTCCTTGGCCGCGACGGCCGCCGCCATCCCTGCCGATAAGACCCTGCACCGCGCTTGGCGGTGGATAAGGGCGCCGGCATTCGCCCGGCGCGCGAACGACTGGACGTTAGCCGCGTTATAGTCTGCCGATCGTGTCGGGTCCCGCCGGACCCGGGCGGCGGAGGGCACCCGGCGTGACAGACACCCTGGCCGGTTTCTGGGACCGAAAGTCGACCTCGGACCTGTTGCGGGAGGCGGCGCGGGCCGACGGCGACGTGGAGACGCCGATCTTCAGGCGGTCGCTGTCGGCGTTGCAACTGGTCACGCTCGGCATCGGCGGCATCATCGGCGCCGGCATCTTCGTGCTGACGGGCCACGCGGCTGCCGCCAATGCCGGTCCCGCGGTCACGCTCTCCTTCATGATTGGTGCGGTGGCCTGCGCCTTCGCCGGCCTGTGCTACGCCGAGATGTCGTCGACGGTGCCGATCTGCGGCAGCGCCTACACCTATGCCTATGCCACGCTCGGCGAGCTGATCGCCTGGATCATCGGCTGGGACCTGATCCTCGAATACGCGGTCGGCGCGATCGCGGTCTCGGTCGGGTGGTCCGGCTATTTCGTCAGTCTGATGCGCGATATCGGCATCAACCTGCCGCCGCAATTCACCTCGGCGCCGCTCGCCTACGACGTCAACACCGGCGCGTGGTCGTCGACCGGTGCGGTCATCAACATCCCGTCGATGGCGATCATCGCCTTCGTGACCACGCTGCTGGTGGTCGGCATTCGCGAGTCCGCGCGCTTCACCAGCTTCGTCGTTGTGGTCAAGCTCGTCGTGATCGCGCTGTTTCTCGCCACCGCGGCTTCCTCGGTGACGCTGGCGAACTGGGTGACGGCGAGCAATCCGGAGGGCGCGCTGATCCCGCCGAATGCCGGTCCTGGCGTGTTCGGCTGGTCCGGCGTGGTCCGCGGCGCGGCGGTGGTGTTCTTCGCCTATATCGGCTTCGATGCGATCTCGACCGCGGCGCAGGAGGCGAAGACGCCGGAGCGCGACATGCCGATCGGCATTCTCGGCTCGCTCGTGATCTGCGCCGCGCTCTATGTCGCGGTCGGATTCGTGCTGACCGGCATCGTGCCCTATGATCGGCTCAGCGTGCCCGATCCGATCGCCGTCGGCATCGATGCGGTCGGCATCGGCTGGCTCGGTCCGTTCATCAAGCTCGGCATCCTGTTCGGATTGACATCGGTGATCCTCATCATGCTGCTGGCGCAACCGCGGATCTTTCGCGCCATGGCGCATGACGGATTGCTGCCGGGCTTTGCCGCCAAAATCCACCCGCGCTTCCAGACACCCTATGTCTCGACCATCTTCGCCGGCACCATCGCCGCTGTTCTCGGCGGGCTGTTGCCGATCGGGCTGGTCGGCGAACTGGTCTCGATCGGCACGCTGTTCGCATTCACGGTGGTCTCGATCGGCACGCTGGTGCTGCGCGTGCGCGATCCGGAATTGCCGCGTCCGTTCAAGGCGCCGGCGATCTGGCTGGTGGCCCCGGCTGCCGCTGCAACCTCGCTGTTCCTGATGTTCGGCCTGCCGCTCGACACCTGGATCAGGCTCGCGGTGTGGCTACTGATCGGGCTTGTGATCTATGCGGCCTATGGCAGACGGCATAGCCGGCTGCGGGCGAGCGGTGGAGACCGCGCGGGCCTATAGTGCGCGCGCGTGCGCCCTGCTAGATGTACGCGTTGAGATAGCGCTGTAAGCCGCGACAGCCGGCGCAGGTCCCGGGAGGCTTCATGAAAAATCCAAATGCACGCGCGCGATGGATGGTCGCCGCGCTCGTCTCGGTCGGCATCGTGTCGGCAGTTCCCGGTCGCGCGGCCTCGGTTGCGCCGGTCGCCGCCGAGAACGGCATGGTGGTTTCCGCGCAACATCTTGCCACGCAGGTCGGCGTCGAGGTGTTGAAGCGGGGCGGCAATGCGGTCGATGCGGCGGTCGCCGTCGGTTATGCGCTTGCAGTGGCCTATCCCGCCGCCGGCAATCTCGGTGGCGGCGGATTCATGACCATCCAGTTCGCCGACGGCCGCAAGACCTTCCTGGATTTCCGCGAGACCGCGCCGAAGGGCGCCACCGCCGACATGTATCTCGACAAGGAAGGCAAGATTGTCGCCGGCCTCTCCACCAAGGGCCATCTCGCTGTCGGCGTGCCCGGTTCGGTCGCGGGCATGGAATATGCGCGCGAGAAATACGGCACCATGAAGCGCGCCGACGTGATCGCGCCGGCGCTGCAACTCGCAGAGGACGGTTTCGTGCTCGACCGGGGCGACATTCAGATGTTGGATTCTGCGGTCGACGATCTTCGCCAGGATCCGCCCTCGGCCGCGATCTTCCTCAATAATGGAAACCCGTTCCAGGTCGGCGAGCGGCTGACGCAGCATGAGCTCGCCGAGACGCTGCGCGAGATCAGCAAGCGCGGCACGGATGGCTTCTACAAGGGCTGGGTCGGTGCGGCGATCGTCGCCGCGAGCCAGGCCGGCAAGGGCTTGCTGACGCAGGAGGATCTGGACAACTACAGGGTTCGCGAGCTGGCGCCGGTCGAATGTGACTATCGCGGTTACCACGTGGTCTCGGCGCCGCCACCCAGTTCGGGCGGCGTGGTGATCTGCGAGATGCTCAACATCCTCGAGGGCTATCCGCTGAAGGAGCTCGGCTACCATTCGGCGCAGGCGGTACACTACCAGATCGAGGCAATGCGCCACGCCTATGTCGATCGCAACAGCTATCTCGGCGATCCGGACTTCGTGAAAAATCCGCTCGAGCGCCTGCTCGACAAGACCTACGCCGCGAAGATCCGTGCCGCGATCGATCCAGCCAAGGCCGGCGTGTCCAGGGACATCAAGCCCGGCGTTCCTCCGCACGAAGGCAGCAACACCACGCACTATTCGATTGCCGACAAGGACGGCAATGCGGTGTCGGTCACCTACACGCTGAACGACTGGTTCGGTGCCAAGGTGACGGCGGCCAAGACCGGCGTGCTGCTGAACGACGAGATGGACGACTTCACCGCCAAGGTCGGCGTGCCGAACCTGTATGGGCTGGTGCAGGGGGAGGCCAACGCGATCGTCCCCGGCAAGCGTCCGCTGTCCTCGATGAGTCCGACCATCGTCTCCAAGGACGGCAAGCCGGTCATCGTGATGGGCACCCCGGGCGGCAGCCGCATCATCACCGCCGTGCTGCTGACGATGATCAACGCCATCGACTACGGCATGAACGCGCAGGAGGCCGTGGACATGCCGCGCTTCCACCAGCAGTGGCTTCCCGAGGCGACCAACCTCGAGGACTACACGCTGTCGCCGGATACGCAGAGGATCCTGGAGGGCATGGGCCATAAATTCGGCCCGCCGCATCCGGCCAACCACCTCGCGGTGATCATCATTGGCGCGCCGTCGCTGGGCGGCAAGCCGGTCGGCAGCAACCGCTTCTATGGCGCGAACGACCCGCGCCGCAATTCGGGGCTCGCCGCGGGCTATTGATGGTGACGGCTAGCTAGCGACAATCCGTAGCCCGGATGAGCGAAGCGATATCCGGGTCTTGTTGAGCTCCCGCATGTCGCTCCGCTCGTGCGGGCTGCCGCTCCAATTGATCCGTGCTGCGGTTAGGCGACGGCGGTCGACCTGCCGTCCTTTTGCCCGCCGGTCAGCAGCAAGCGCTGGCGGATCGCGTCTTCGATCAGAGCCAGGGATTGCTTGGCTTCGCGCGCCTCGGCTTCGGCGGCCTGGGCGCGGAATTCGGCCGCATCGAGTTGCTCCTGTTGGGACTCGATGCGCCGTCGGGCTTCCTCAAGCGCCCGCGACGCATCCCTCAATTTGCGCTCGGTGGCGGCAATGATTTCGAGCTGCGCCTGTTCGGCGGCCTCGGCGCGCGCTTCGCCGGCGCGAGCCCTGTCCTCGATGCTGCGGAACAAATCCGCCGCCTGGTAGACGAGGTCCAAGGCTTCTGTGCCCATGGCCGATGCGGGTGATCTTGGAAATCCAAGAACGTTAGGGTCGGCCGTAAATGGCCGTTTGAATCCGCGCAGTGCCATCCAAATCAGCCCGTCGCGAGTCGGTGTATGCCCAACAACTTGCGGTAGTTATAGTTAACAAATCCTTAATGTGACTGGCGCACCAGTTCTGTCCACCGGTTTCTGATGTCGCAGCACCCAAATCGTCGGCCGGATAGGGGAATCGATCCGTCCGGCCCGCGCTTTTCTTCGTAGCGTGCTCTCCGCGCAAGCGTATCGAGACCGCGGCGCTATCAGGCGGGCGCGCGAATCGCGCAGCGCTGCAGCGAAGATCGATGCGGCCTCCGCGCGCACCGCCAGTCGGCGAGGTCTGCCGATTTGGCTGCGGGCGCGAGCCGGGCTCTATGGCATAAGTTTGACGCCTGGCTTGCTTTAATTCTCTGGTGTTGAATTGCAGGTCCATGGAGCGACCGATATACCGGGCGGCCTAAGTGGCACGCAGCGCGCTCAGAACGAGCGACGTATTCGCCACGGAAATCTGGTCGATGAAATTTCTGTTGCGGTTCTTCGGGTTCCTGTTCACCGCAGGCACCATCCTGTTCCTGGCTGGTCTGGCCGCGGTCGCAGGGCTGTTCTGGCATTTCTCCAAGGACCTGCCCGAGTATTCGCAGCTCCAGAACTACGAGCCGCCGGTGATGACCCGCGTGCACGCGGCCGACGGCTCGCTGCTCGGCGAATACGCCAAGGAGCGCAGGCTTTATCTGCCGATCCAGGCGGTGCCGAAGCTCGTGATCAACGCGTTCCTCGCCGCCGAGGACAAGAATTTCTACGAGCATGGCGGCGTCGACTACACCGGCATGGCGCGCGCCGGCGTCGCCTACATCCAGAACTTCGGTTCCAACCGGCGGCCGCAGGGCGCCTCGACGATCACCCAGCAGGTCGCCAAGAACTTCCTTCTGACCAACGAGGTGTCGTTCACCCGCAAGATCAAGGAAGCCTTGCTGGCGATGCGAATCGAGCGGGCTTACTCCAAGGACAAGATCCTCGAGCTCTATCTCAACGAAATCTATCTCGGCCTTGGCGCCTACGGCATCGCGGCGGCCTCGCTGGTGTATTTCGACAAGTCCGTCAATGAACTGACGGTCGCGGAAGCGGCCTATCTGGCGGCGCTGCCGAAAATGCCGGCCAGCCTGCATCCGGTGCGCAACCGCGCGCGCGCCGTCGAGCGCCGCAACTACGTGATCGATCGCCTGCAGGAGAACGGCTGGATCACCGCGGCCGACGCCGACAAGGCGCGCAAGGAGCCGCTGACCGTCACCAACCGCAGCAATGGCGCGCACACCTTCGCCGGCGAATACTTCTCGGAAGAAGTCCGCCGCGACATCTTCGAGCGCTATGGCGAGAAGAAGCTCTATGAAGGCGGCCTGTCGGTGCGTACCACGCTCGACCCCAAGGTCCAGGTGATGGCGCGCAAGGCCATGGTGGCCGGGCTCGTCAACTATGACGAGCAGCAGGGCTATCGCGGTGCGATCCAGAGGCTCGACCTGACCAGTGACTGGGGCGTGCCGCTCGCCGAGATCAAGTCGCTGTCCGACATCTCGCCGTGGCGGATGGCGGTGGTGCTGGAGAGCAACGACCAGTCGGCGCGGATCGGATTCCAGCCGGGCCGCGAGCTCGGCGGCGCCATCAGCAAGCAGCGCGAGACCGGCATCATCACGATGGACGGCGTGCGCTGGGCCAAGAGCAAGGGCAAGACGCCGACATCGGTGGCGCAGGTGCTGCAGCCCGGCGACGTGATCTACGCCGACCCGCTCTTCAGCAAGGACGGCCAGCGCATCGAAGGCCAGTACCGGCTGCGCCAGATCCCCGAACTGTCGGGCGCGATGGTGGCGATGGATCCGCACACCGGCCGCGTGCTGGCGATGGTCGGCGGCTTCTCGTTCGACCAGAGCCAGTTCAACCGCGCGACGCAGGCCTATCGGCAGCCCGGCTCGACCTTCAAGCCGATCGTCTATTCGTCGGCGCTCGACAACGGCTACACCGGATCGACCATGATGATCGACGCGCCGATCGAGATCGACCAGGGGCAGGGCAACATCTGGCGGCCCGAAAACTTCTCCACCGGCAAGTATCAGGGCCAGGTGACGCTGCGCAACGCGCTGCGGCTGTCGCTCAACACGGTGACCGTGCGGCTGGCGCAGGAAATCGGCATGCCGCTGATCGGCGAGTATGCCAAGCGCTTCGGCGTCTATGACGAGTTGCCGAACTATCTCGCCTATGCGCTCGGCGCCGGCGAGACCACGGTGATGCGGATGGCCACGGCCTATTCGATGATCGCCAATGGCGGCGTCCGCGTGAAGCCGACCCTGATCGACCGCATCCAGGACCGCTACGGCCACACCATCTTCAAGCACGATCAGCGCGAATGCCGCGGCTGCGACGCGCCGGAGGGCTGGAAGAGCCAGCCGGAGCCGCAACTCGTCGACCGCCGCGAGCGGGTGCTCGACGCGATGTCCGCCTACCAGATCACCTCGCTGATGGAGGGCGTGATTCAGGCCGGTACCGGCACCGCGCTGAAGGACGTCGGCAAGCCGCTTGCCGGCAAGACCGGCACCTCGAACGAGGCCAAGGATCTTTGGTTCGTCGGCTTCTCGCCGGACCTCGTGGTCGGTCTCTATGTCGGCTACGACAAGCCGCGCTCGCTCGGCCGCAACGCGCAGGCCGGCCATACCGCGGCGCCGATCGCGCGCGACTTCCTGAAGCTCGCGCTGGCCGACAAGCCCGCCACCCCGTTCAAGCAGCCGGTCGGCATCCGGCTGGTCCTGGTCGATGCCAAGACCGGCCAGCGCGCCGCGCCTGGCCAGAACAGGGGCGTGGTGCTCGAAGCCTTCAAGCCGGGCCAGGCGCCGCCGTTCAATGATCCCGGGATGGTCGCCGGCACCGACGTGATCGACGGCACCCAGCAGGGCATTTCGCCGGACGCCGATCGGGCCGTGATGCGGTCAGGGACAGGCGGGCTGTACTGAGGCTTGGCGGGCAGGCCTTCGGGCCGCGATTTTCACGCCCATTCCTCGCCAACAATGCTTGCCAAGCGTGGGACCAAGCGGGTAGAAGGTCGCTCTCGCGCGGGCGCTGATTTGGCAGGCGAACCCGCTGCACTGAGATGTCCAGTCATTCAGCTAAGCTGTTGATACCACGGACGATTCTTGGGGAATGGTGTAACGGTAGCACAACAGACTCTGACTCTGTTTGTCTTGGTTCGAATCCAGGTTCCCCAGCCAATTCCGTGGTCTTCAGATTTTCCCAGTGAAATCAGCCGACTAGAGCGGCAGCGCGGTCGCGTACCCCAACGCTGCCCCTAACGCCTGACTTCAACGCTTTGTTCAAGTGAAAACGCCCCGTCTTTCCGGGCTGCTCGACGTTCCGAGTTCCGATTCAGCTATTATTGGTGGCGAATCGCGGTGCTCGGAATCACCATGCCGGATTGGGCGCAGAGTTTACTTCAAGCCATTTCGAATTCCCGATGGTTGCGGTGGGTCGGACTGAGGCAGCTCGCTAGCTGGCTACTGGCGCGGCATGGGCGAGCGATGATTGGCTTCGGTGCTGACTTCTTCTCATCTCGGGTAGCCTTGGAGCAGCACCGGAGCTTCGATGATCTAATCGGAGGCACTGAATCGATTGATGCGATTTATATTACCGGTCGATCCTTCATCCGGAACGACTCGAAACGGTTCCGTCGCATTCGGCGATTGATCCTCCCCGACCCCCGTAGTGATTCATTCCGATTTTATGAACAGAGCACGGGCGAGCCAAACTTGTCCGAGTCTGTGCTGAGAGCAACAGCAGTCTGCCGTGATGATATCAAGATTGAGGTTCGGTGGTGCGAGGCGATGGTGCAGCAATCTGTCTTGATCGGCGATTCTGACAAGAGCACCGGTTGGGTCCATGTCGAGTTGGTAGCGCCATTCTCGAAGGCCAATTCTCGACCAAGTTTTACGGTCACAAAGAGACGGTTTGAAAACGTTGTGAATTCCTATCAGGAAATTTTCAATCAGCTCTGGGAAGTCAGCTACCCACCCGACACTTCCACCGAACCGCCTTCCAAGCCATTGAGGAAACTTCCCAAGCCTCCCGCAAGACTTGCGGCCCCGCTCGAAAGCAGGCTGCTGAATGAGACTTGGATGCTCACCTTTGATCCAACCAGATCGAGAGTAAAGCAACTTGATTTCTTGAACGGCGGCCTGTTCGGAGAAGGGGGGAATCACAATGAAACCCGCTGGCAGCTAAAGGGAGACGTCTTGGAAATTTACCGAGAGACTGGCGCGCTACAGAATAGATTTCGCTATGATCGTGCAGGGGACCGTTTTGTCTGGATCAAGGACGCATCCGCCAAAGGCCTTGATCATCAAGTTATATATCGTGTTGACCGTTCCGGAAGTCGTCCATCGCCATGAAGAGCGCCATTCACGATCAGGCGGCGGAGTTGATACTGGACGCAATATACAGGCAGCCCGGCGATTACCTCTTAAAAGCATCGTTCTTTTTTGGCATGCGGCCGGGAGCTCCTCCGTTCGAAAGGCGCATGGGCATCGAGATATACATTGATCCAGTCAAGCTAGTCCGAGCCGCACTCTATGTGCGCAAGAATGGTCCGCCCTATCTCAAGTATCTGCCAATAAGCGCAATCTCGGGAATGCTTCGGAGCTTCGTGATTGAGCACTACGGGCTGCTTGCCGACGAGACGTTTCTTCAGAGGTTCGCCGGCAGCTACTCGGCAGCGATTAGTGGGTCTACCAAGTCTGCCTTTGCCGACGCCCTCGCTGAATCGTCGGTATTCCAACCGCGCAACGAGGTGACGCTTTTCCCTATAATTCCCGTGGTCGCGAAGACGGAATTTTCTTCGGAGCCATTCTTCCTTGTCGCCGCAAGTACACCCTCTCTGCAACCTCTGTTGCCCGGAGTGTCCAATCTAGTTGGTGATGCATTTCCCCCTTTCTCGGATTTGCCCGGCGTCCGCGACACACCCTCTGTTTGGCTTGGGGTGAGGTCGCCCGATTTCCTCGCGGCCAACAAGATCAAGGCTGCCATCCTCGGAGCCTTAGCACTAACTCCGGTAGCCTATCAGCGACATCTGTTTTCCGGACGGAAGATGTTTGGAGGCCGCTGCACGATCACGGATGGCGGTATGGTCACATTCAGTCGCGGCGACCCACACACGCCGGCTCTAGCCTCCGATATCATTATTCAAGACCAGGACGTGCAGTGGCTAGACATGCTTGCGTCGAAACTCGTCTCAAATGCCGCAGATGTCACGAGGCAGATCAAGGCGCTAGAGTATTTCTATAGGGCGTGGCCACTAGATCCCGCTGAGCGGTTTCCGATCCTGTGCATGACGCTTGATGCTATATTTGGTGAGGACGGAATCGCCACGCGGTCAATCATCGATGGCGTCCGTGCCACGCTCGGGTCACACGTGCCTGAAGCGCGCCTAAACCTCCTTATGGATTTGCGCAACTCAGTGCTGCACGGCGGCGCGCCCGATGTGTACGACTCGCGAAAGTACTCGAAGTATTATGATCGGTATGGAGAAGACCCGATCAACGATATGCAATTAGTGGTCGGTCGGTGCCTTCGTTCAAGGGTGTTCAACGATGTGCTGAAAGAACATCCTGATCCGAACGCAGAGCAAATTGCGCAGCTACAAGCGGCCGGCCGGCTGCCTAAGAATCGGGTGCGGCCTTCTCTCTTCGATCCCCAGAGCTAGGCCCGGGCTCATTTTAGGGTCACAAACGCGAAGGGTACGCCCGAGGCGCGGCTGCTGCTTTTTCCCCCGTATGCCCTCGGCAGGCCCGGCCCTAGGAGGGTGAGGGCGAGAGCCGACCAAGAGCAAGGGCTAGGAGAGGGCGGAGACCTCAAGCCTGTCTGCGTGCTTCCTCAGCGGCTTCCCAACGCGCCAACATCTGCTCGGCACCTGCGGGGTCTGCTTTGATGCGCAGGACAGCTTGCCGGCTCAGCCCCGTTGCCGCTGCGATGCTGCTCGTGCCTTCCTCGCGCTCAAGCATGTCGTGGACGGCCTTGAGCTGTTGCCGCGTGAAGCTCGGCTTGCGGCCTAGGTAGTTCAGCACGTTTGCTTTGGCATGGGCGATGCCCGCCGTTTGCGCTTCCTTGTTTGCCTCCGCCTGGGCCTGCGAGAGTGCGGCCATGAAGCCGATGAGCGCATCTCTCACCGCCTGCTGCATCGGGTCTTTGGTCGCGCCGTCGAAGGTCATGTTGTTGATAACGGTACGGATGACAACGCCACGGCGCATGAACTCGCGGATGGTGTCGCTGACATCCTCATAGTTGCGGCCAAGGCGATCTACCCAACGCACCACGAGGGTGTCACCCTTGCGCAGCATGTCCCAGAGCCTGCGGCCTTGGGGTCTGTGCGCGAGGCGGGTGGTGATGCCCGACACACCATCATCGGCGACCACCTCGTCAATCGTGAAGCCAGCGGCCTCAGCCTGCGTTCGCTGATGGTCTAGCGTTTGGTCCGAAGTCGAGACGCGGGCGTACAGAACGGTCGTCATCCTGGTCCTCCTGTCCGTTAGGATGATGTCCGTATATAATCTGTCCGTAGAGCGGAAGTCAACCCTTACGGACAGGCTTTGCGTCCGATTGGCTGTTGTCCGTTGGTCTATACCCTTACGGATAGTCGATGCAGCGCCCGGCCTATTCCCACCTACTATGACGACGCGTCGTCTTCTGCTGGAGCACGCCGCCAATTGCCTTCTACTAGGGCGTGAAGGTCCGCGCGGCTTTACCCTGTTACTACGACGCGAGCGCCGTTGGCATCTTCGGCGGCAATTCACTCTTACTATGACGCTCAGAATCTGTGCGGCGAGTTCTTAGAGCGGCTCGCTTAGGCACGGGCTCTCCCGCCACCTCACCACCATCATCAACATCAGGACACGCAACGGATGGCATCGACCACCACCGAACCATCACGCACGCCTTCACCGATAAGCTTGGCCGAAGCGCTTGCAGGTATGACGCTCGCTGACTTCACCCGCCTCATCAACCTCATCGCACCGGACCCAAACGCTGGCGTTGATGCTGAGGATGCGCAGTTTCTCATCCGGCATTGCGGCGAAGACATCGAAGCGGCTGTTAACTGCCTGGACCGTGAGGAGTACACCGGCCTGCGGCATTATCTCATTCGTCGCGGCTTGATGGCAGCACTCGGAGGCGTTCGCGTCCTCAAGGCGGGGAGGGCGAGCTGATGGCGCGTCCCGCTACACCCGAGATCAAGATCAACGAGGCCCTCACGCCCGTTGCAACGCCTCTCGGCCTCTATGACCGTCCGGCAACTCCCGCGCCGAGCCCGCTGCATGGTGTGGCTCAAGCTCTGTCCTCTCTGTCCTCCGACCTCTCGTCATGGGCCGGCGAGCAGCAGAAGGAGCAACAGCAGGCAGACTTCCTCAAGGGCCAAGCGGACTTCCTCAACGGCACCTATCAGGGTTACGCCGAGGGTGTCCGCTCTGGGGAGATTCCCGCGAACGCCAGCCCGTGGTACCAGCGCGGTGCTAACCAGGCGATGGGCGCTGCTGCCGGCTACGGCTTGGAGTCGAACTTCGCGGCCTCCTATGAGAAGTGGGAGGGAAAGAACGATCCCAACCCTCAGGCCTTTGAGGATTGGTTCCGAGGGCAGGCTAACGGGACCATCAAGAACAACAACCAGTGGTTCCTCAAGGGACTCATCCCGCACCTCAACGAGGTCCACAACCGCTATCACGACAAGTGGCAGAAGAGCGTTGAGCAGAACGCGCAGTACACGGCCATCGCGGGTTTCGGCGCGGCGGCTGGTGGTGCCATCGATGACGTGATGCAGGACTGGCGCCAAGACGCTGGTGACGGTGAACTCTACAAGCCCGACATGGGCGCACTCGCGGGAACGCTCCAAACGATCCGCCAGCGCGGGTACGACATGGGCATGAAGCGCGAGCAGATCGATAACGCCGTGGTCGATGCCATTCAGGCGAAGACCCTTCAGTATCGTGACCCCGACCTCCTCTCGCTCCTAGAGAACAAGAGCAGCGCGGGGCCGAAGCTTTCGGACACGCCTTATGGCCGTGACGTGAAGCTGAAGACCGAGAGCACACTCACGGAGATGTGGAAGAAGGAGACCACGGAGGCGCGGCTTCAGCAGGAGCGTGAGGACAAGCTCGCGGCCAACTCGGCCAAGGCGTCCATCATTGAGCAACTCCTCAAGGACCCCAAGGCTCCGTTGGATGATCGTCTCATCTCCACCGTGCAGAAGGTGGACGGGGACTTCAAGCTGGACATCATGAAGTGGCGCGATCAGGTCCTTCAGTCTCAGACCGCCGATGATCCGCGCAAGGTAAATGACCTGTTCACGGACATCCTTGAGGGTGGCGGTGATGGGATGGACAAGCTCATGTCCGCGATCAGAGCGGGGGACGTTCGCTCGCAGGACAACGTGTCGAAAGCGTTCACCTTCATCAAGAGTGTGCAGGATTACAACAAGTCCGGCAGCAGCATCCTCACCACCTCCGCCGCGCGGATGTACATCTCTCAGCTAGAAGAGCAGGGTGTTGACTCCAAGTTCTCCAAGAGCCGCCCGATAGGTGCGCCGCCCGTGTTGACGCCCGAGGCCCGGCAAGCGCTGTTCAACTATCGCTTCGGCCTGATGCAATGGGCTCTCCAAAATCCCGGTGCATCGGTGCTGGACCAGGAGAAGGAGGCTGCCACGCGGGGCGAGGAGATATTCCGCAAGTTCACACCGGCGGGGTTGGGCAAGCCGAGCACCTTCACGCTGCCACCGTCCATGCAGGACATCCCGCAGACCCCGTTCACCCCGCAGAATGTCGGCGAGGCGGCGAAGCGGGCATTGCAGAACATCACCAATCCCTCTCCACCTCAAGGCTCAGCCACACCAACTCAGCCAGCGTCACCAGCATCACCGCAGCAGCCCGGTCTTCCAGCCGACCTACAGGGTGCGTTCACACCGGACCAAATCTCCAAGGCCTCCGCATGGGCGCAGCGGAATGGCCAGCCGCTTGAGCGAGTCCTTAGGCAGTGGCAGCGGCAGTTCGCTCCGCCTCCGACTCCGGGCAACTCGCCGGCCGCACCGAATGCACCCGCATCAGGGCCGCGCAGCGAGGCTCTGCCGTTCTCCCCAACCTCATACGGCGCTGCCAACGTGCCTCCCGCAGTGGCGGCCGTTGCGCGACAGGTAGCGGACAGGCTCGGAGTTAACCTCAGCGGCACGTCGGCCGATGTACCGGACGCACCCGCGCAGCAGCGGGCGACTTCCACCAGCACGGAGGTGATGGACTCGGCGCGTGCCCAACGGATACTCGGTGGCTCGCAGGGAAGCCTCATTCAGCAAGTGGCCCAGGCGAACGGGATGGACCCCAACAAGCTGGCCGTGATGGTGAGCATTGAGTCCAGCGGCAACCCGAACGCCTCCACGGGCAGCTACCACGGATTGCTTCAGCTCTCGCAGAAGGAGTTCGCGCAATACGGGGGAGATGACATCTTCGATCCTCGCCAGAACTTGGAGGCGGGCGTCAAGATCATCCAGCGCAAGGAGGTCGCCTTCAGGCGTGAGTTCGGCCGAGAGCCCAGCGCCACCGAGCTGTACCTCATGCATCAGCAGGGAGAGGCGGGCCTCAGGGCTCATGAGCGCAACCCCGAGAGCCCGGCATGGGAGAACATGTACTCAACGGGCGAGGGGCAGCGTAAGGGTCCGGGCTGGGCGAAGCAGGCCATTTGGGGCAACGTGCCCGACAACATGAAGCGCCTCTTTGGCTCAGTGGACAACATCACGTCCCGTGAGTTCATGGCCGTGTGGACCTCCAAGCTTCTCGGCATCCCGTACCAACAGGCATTGGCTTCCGGTAGCAGGCGAGTGAGCGACGCCAGCGACTCTAGCACCGACTGAGTACGCTCGGCCCTCCATCCAACAGCATCTTTCATCACCTTCATCTCTCCCCCTAGGCCTAGCGGGGAGCAACGAGGACTATTGCCATGGCCACCGACCCGAACATGGACGCAGGCAGCGCCGCCACAGATTCCACCGCCAGCACAACTACCGCTCAACAGCAGCAGCCCTCGCAGTCATTCGAGGATCAGCTAGACAGCCTATCTTTCGATGACCAGCTAGACCAGCTCAAGTTCGATGACGATGGTGGCCAATCCTCAGCGGCGTCGCAGCAGCAGCCCTCCATTTGGTCCAGCAACACCGACGAAGCAATCACCGCCAGCAACAGGCAGGTTGGGCAGGCGCTTGGCTCCATGGCTATCGGCGCAGCCAAATCGGCTATCGAACTGAAAGACCTCTTCTCGGGTGGCGAACCTGACCAACAGGACAAATGGTCGGTGCGTCAGTGGATCGAAAACCGCAGCAGCGACCTCCGGAAGCAGAGCGCATTCAACGGCGTCGCCGAGAGTGTCTCGCAGTTCGGCGTCGGCTTCATGGGTCTCGGCAAGATCGGCGCGGTGACCGGGCTAGCGGCGAAGGCCAAGGACGCCGGGCGGTTTATCCACTGGAGCTATGAGGCTGCTCGCGGCGCGGCGGCGGGCTTCGGCTTCATGGACCCGCATGAGGAGCGGCTTAGCAATCTCGTTGAGCAGTACCCCGCGCTCGCCAATCCCATCAGCAGTTACCTTGCGGCCAAGCCGGGAGACACAGACCTGGAGGGCCGCGCGAAGAATGCCGTTGAGGGCGTGGTGATGGACGCGGCTCTTGCGGGCGCCATGGTGCTCGCGGCGAAGAGCATCAAGCTGTTTCGGGCGGGTGACGTTGCTGGTGCCAATAAAGCTGCTGAAGAGGCGGATGCGGCATTCGCGAACGCACACCATGAGGCCAGCGCACCGGGCGAGAATTTAGCATCACCATCTTCAGGGGGCTTGCGCGAGGAGTCCGGAGGAATCAAGCTAGAGGGCGAACAAGGGGCGGGAGCGGGCCATGATGCGCAAAGCGTTGCAGGCGGAGATAGCGGAGTATCGAGCCGGGACCTCGCGGCAGAGAGCGTGGACAATTCTGTCAGCGGGAGTGTCCCTGGCGATGGTGCTGGCGGTTCTCGTGAACTTCCTCCAGTGGCTTCTGGGACCCGCGAGCCCGGAGCGAGTGAAGCAGCAGATGCTCTCGGAGTGTCGGGGCCTCGCCCGGGCGATGGCGGAGGTGAGTTCAAACTTCGACAAGAGGGACTCGGAGCTGACGTTGGCCTGTCTGGCGGACAGGTTGAACGGGTCCTCTCGCAGGTAAGGGCGGACACCACCGCGCTCACCACCTATGGCTCCCGCATGGACGCCATCGCGGCGGGCTACGAGTTCAAGCCTGAGACATCCGGCCTCATCCCGTGGCAGAAGCTCAACACCACGGAGAACACCAAGGCGTGGATGGACCACCTCATCAGTGAGCAATCGGCGCATATCAATGCGAGGCGTGGGGGTGACGCCGAGGGAGTGCTGAGCGACCAAGCTGTGGAGGCGATGGTCAAGCAGCGTGCTGCCACTTGGAACGAAAGCCCGGCCGACCTCATGGGCGCCCTTAAAGCCGCTGGTGATGGTGCGCCCGACATGGCCACCAACATGGAGACCTCCTTCCTCATCGCGAATAAGGCCTATCAGGACGCTTATGAGCTGGCCTCACGCATCAGCAATGACAACCTCATCGGCTTTGGGTCCAGAGAGGAGGCGCTCGCGGCTCTCCAGCACCGCATGGCAATGGCCACTACGATGTATGGCAACGCGAAGGCCATCGTGTCGAATGCCGCCCGCACCATGCGCCGCATGCGTGGAGAGTTCCGGATCACCGACGATCAGCTAGCCAACATCACCACCGCAGACCCCGAGCAACTCCTCAGGCTGGTCAATGAGACGGGCGGAGACCCCAAGCTCCTAGCCAAGGCCTCGCGCATCACATGGGCTCAACGCATCATCGATCCCATCGCGGGCATGCAGGCGGCCAACCTTCTTTGGGGCTGGAAGACGCAGGTGGTCAACATGGCCACGTCCTCCGCCATGCTCGTGTGGCGTCCTCTTGAGGCGGGCATCGGCAGTGCCATCCTTCGCGGCGTTGGCGCAGTGCGGGGTGACGCAGCGATGGTGGCGGGAGCGAACGCTGTCAGGCAGCAGTCCCTTCGGGAGGTGACGTACCTCGGATCAATGCTCAGCGATGGATGGAACGCGGCCAAGAATGCTTTCATTGAGGGGGACTCAATCCTGGTCCCGAAGTCCACCGAGCACTTCACGGCAACCGCCACCGACAACCTTGCAGAGCTGGCGCAGGGCTTCCGCCCGATCAACTCCGTGGATGATCTTGCGGTGAACGCCATGACTGCCACGATGTTTGGCAAGGCCGCCGTGTTCGGGTCGTTGCGTGTGATGGGGGCGGCAGATGAGATGGTGAAGACGCTGAGGTATCGCGCCATCGTGGCGGCGAAGGCCAGCATTGAGGCAGACCAGCAGGGACTTACCGCAGGGAGCAAGGCGTATCGCGACTACGTGTCATCTCGGTTGGATGCGTCTGTGGACGACTTGGGCCGAGGGGTAGATAAGGACGCCATTGCCGAGGCGCAAACCTCCACCTTCCAACAGGCGTTCGTGAGTGCGGATAACACGTGGCTTCAGCGTCGCTCCATCGCCCAGAGCTACGCCTCCATTGCCGCCGATCAAGCGTACCTTCGCATCCTCACCCCCTTCATCAAGACACCAGCGAACCTCTTCCGGTACGGCATCAAGCTGAGCCCCGGTCTGAACCTGCTTCAGAAGGAATACCTCAACGCCTTCACTGGTGCGGCCGGCATGGAGGCACAGGCACGGGCTGCCGGGCAGATGACCCTTGGCGTAGCGCTTTCGGGTATGGCGTACAGCCTTTGGGCATCGGGCCGCCTCACAGGATCAGGACCACAGGACCCGGAGCAGGCCAAGGAATGGCGCAAGCAGGGCAACCGTCAGTTCTCCATCGCGTGGACCGATGAGAAGGGGGAACGTCAGTTCTTTGAATTGAATCCTTACGACCCCGTCAGCATGCCGATGGTCCTGGTGGCGGACGCGGCATCGCTCATCAACTCCGGACAGCTCCGTGAAGATGACCAGCATGGACTGGCCACCTCTGTGGTGCTCGCACTCGCCAACCGCCTCAAGGATAAGTCGTACCTCAAGAGCGTCGGGGACTTCATTGCGGCGATGAACGATGACGACAAGATAGCGAGCCTTGCACGCCGTACCGCACCGGGCTTGTTGCCGTTCTCCTCATTCATGCCGATGGTCAATCCGGACCCGGTGGTCCATGAGGTGCGAACCGTCACCGATGCCCTGATGGCGAAGGTGCCGGGCTGGTCCAGCAAGCTGCCGCCTCAGCGTGATCTCTTCGGTGATGTGGTGTTGGCGCCGCAAGGGCTCACGGTGTCCCAGCGTAATGCCGGAGCGCTGGCGGACGCCCTGGGTGAAAGCTTCCAATACACCGGACGCTATTTCGATCCTCCCGCACCGAAGAAGGATGGTGTGGACCTCAGGGAGTTCACCTTGAAGTCCGGACCGGCCGCAGGGCGCACCGCATACGATCGATATCTTGAGCTATCAGCCCGGCCGGGTGACGGCGTGTCGCTGAAGGAGACGCTCACAGACCTCGTGACATCTGATGGATACAGGGAGCTGCCTCATGGCGCGGCTGCGGACGAAGGCACCAAGGAGAGCGCGCTCATGGATGTCATGAAGAAGTACCGTGAGGCCGCATGGGAGCAAACCCTCAGTGAGAGCCCCGAGCTACAGGAGGCGGTCATGCAGCACAAGCTGGACGTGGCTAAGGCCGTAGCGAGTGGCGCCAAGAGCGTGCCGGCTGTGGCGGGGCAGGCGAGGATGAATGCGCTGGATCAATTGCTCAGGCCGTATGGTCTCAGCCTGCCAAAGGTAAACCTGCCCAGCAGCTCACCAGCATCCTCACCAACCACAGAGCCGCCCCTTAAGGCCATCGGAATGTGAAAGCAACGATGGAGCACCTCCTTGTGGTCGCGGCAACGTGCATCAAGCCATTGATCCGTATCGATGGTTTAGCACCGATGGCTGCGTGTGCACTCCACATCCCGCCTCACGGCGCGCCTCAGCTCTACGTGCTGGGAGGCTGCGAACGGGCAACCGACACGTGGTTAGCTCGCGCCATCCTTCACGCTCTCCAAGTGGTGGATCGGGGCGAGGGCGAGACAATCGCGTGCATCAGCAAGGAGCATGTCTGGATCACTGCACAGAAGCGAGTGAGTCAATCGCTGCGCTCTGGAGACCTCACGATGGATGGTCTTCCTGCTTGGGCAGAGCTGGACCGTATAGGCAAGCTGCCGCACATCATTAAACGAGCGCCTGCCTCGCCGCAGGAGGGGTTTTGGCTTGAAGGATGCGGGGCGATAGCGAAGGCCATCAACAAGGATGTCTTGGCAGACTTCAGGCTCAACCCCGAGCGTTACATCGTGCCGGGCATTACGTGGACCGACTGCCAGCCAGTGCCTCCGCAACTCCTCGCACCTGCTGGCTAAGGGCATGGTGGTCTAGTGTCGCCTCACGCCATCTATACTTGCACCACATACACCTCATCGCGGAAATACATAGAGTATCCTGTTTATGTAGTTACCTCATTGAGTTGAGTGGCCTTCTTGCGAAGTATTCGCGGAGCATTCTTCTTGACCGGGAATCCGCGTGCCGTCATCTTCTGCGCTGGGGCTCTTGAAGCCTTTGATGTTGGGATGAGGAGGCTGATGAATGCTGGACGTTAAGAGGGGACTACTCGTTGCGGACGCTGTCACGAGAATCATTCCCCGTCGCTATCAGGGAGCGCGGACCGCACGGCGCATCGCTCAATACGGGCGGGAAGCGAAGGAGTTCTTTGCCGGACGGTGTCTTGAAGACCTCACTACTGACGACCTAGCCGCATTCGCCGCGAAATGTGAGCAGGCAGGGAACGCACCGGCCACCATCAACCTGAAGCTCTCGTTTTACTCCGCTCTGTACACCGAGTTCGCGGCTGAGCTGCGGAATCCATTTGATCCACGCCTCCCGTTCAATGCGCCGGGCATGCCGTGGCGCTCTCAAGCCAAGGTGCTGAAGTGGTGGCTAAAGCCCGAGCTAGAGCCGAAGATCGTGACGTGGTGTTACGAACGCGGTGAGAACGACCTAGCCGACTTCATCACCTTCATCACTCACACGGGTTGCCGCGTTGAGGAAGCGCTGCGGTTGCAACGCGACCATTTCAACTTTGAGGCCGGTGAGTGCACGATACCAGGAACGAAGACAGCAACAGCGGAGCGCACCATTCCATTGTTCACTGAAGCACTCACCATCGCGAAGTACAGGTTGAGGCACGGACGCGGTGATAGCTTCCTCTTTCACTTCTCGCCATCGGATGCCCGTGCACTGGCACTAGAGGCGTATGTGGACCTCAGCTATGAGGTAGCCAAGAAGAAATGGCACCACGTCCGCGTGGCGTTCGGTCTGGAGAGGAATAAGACGGCCACCCTCAAGGCACTCCGCCGGACGTTCGCGCGACGGGCAAACGATAACGGCATGCCGACCGAGATATTGCGGCAGTACCTCGGGCATGAGGACATCGCGACCACCATCGAATATCTGCGGCTCATCGGCGGTTACGCGGATCAGATGCGCAAGTACGTCTCGTGAAGAACGGACAGCAGTGGCTTTCGGCTCGCCTCAGGTCCGGCCACGCGGGTGACCGCTGCGTGGTCGCGGGTTGTGCACAACCGACGATGCAGGCGGCGGGGAAGGGGCTTGCGTCCTCCCATTGTCGCAGACACGTTGAGCATAAGGCGAGGCACGGGAGCCACTGGAAGCGCAGTTACGCGGCCGGTGAGTTGGCGCCGTACCTCAAGGCCGCGCTGTCATACGTCCGGCTACGGCTGCACGCCGATACGTTCATCAAAGACGCCGTGATGCATCTGGCGCTGCTGCTGGAGCAATCACCCTTTGAGATTGCCACGCGGTTGCGCGGCATGTCGGCGAAGGCGCGGGCAGCCATTGCGTTCGGACGGCTGCGCAAGAAGGGGGTGAAGCCCGAGCGACTCCTTGCTGTTCACATCGCCATCTCCACCCTCATTGAAGAAGACCCGCGTCCGCACCGCGTGAAGGAATTCCGGCTAGTGCAGGTCGCCAAGGCGCTGCATCGGCTGGCGTCCGGGCATCACGTCGTCAATGAGCTCTACATCCGGGACCGGAAGCACCGCAGCGAGTTGCACAAGTTCCCGCGTAGCTCGGGGCAGGTGCTCAGAATCATGGGGCAGCGCGTTGAGGACATCTGCGAATGGGCCACCGCTGAGCACATGGCTGCTGTGTTGGCCCTGAAGGTGAGGCGATACGGCCGGCATCCCGGGTTACCTCCTTGCTAGCCTCCGAATTTCCTCCGTGGCACGTGTGACCGATCAAGTGCCGGGGCGACCGTCCGTCCATCCTCGTGCATCAAGCCAGTCACTTTGAGGCGGACTCTACAGCATGACCACCGCGCCCAAACCCGTAGCGCTAGAAACTCGATGGCGTGCCGCCGCACCTGACCTCAAGGCGTTCATCGCGCAGCTCACTGCATCGCTTCTGGCCGATGAGGATGGTCAAGGGCTCCGTCAACGCAAGCGCAGGGCTACGGACCAGGAGAAGTTTGCCCGGGCGGTCGAAGCGATATGCTGCGGCTTCACGGCCAACGCACTACTCGGTGACGGGCGGGCGGTCGCAGTGCGGCTTGGCAACTACGCATCGGGTTACACCTCCGTGTACGGCAAGCACTTCAATCGCGCTGTAGACTTGATGAGGGCGCGGGGTCTCCTCAGGCTCGCGCTTGGGCATCGATCCGGGAAGGTCCGCAGGGCGTCCACCATCACACCGTCGCCTGCATATTGGAATGTCGCTCCGCCTCCGGGAGATTGGGGCGATCTTTACCTTGAGGAACACCGGGCGTTTGTCGGCATAAACTTTGATGAGAGCGGCCAACGCAGACTAACGCCTCCCGAGGACTGGCTCCGAGCTGCGACCGCCGAGGTGGCGAGGATCAACGATCACCTTCGAGCACTGCCTCTCCGCTACAATGGGAACGAGGCGCTACCGCTTGTAGAGATTGCGGACCGGCCCTGGGTATACATCGCCACCCCTCATCACCGAACCGTGCGCCGCGCATTCAAGGGCAGCATTGAGCGAGGCGGACGGCTGTATGATGGTTACTGGGAAACGATGCCCCGGGCGGATCGCTTCAGGTACCTCACCATTGGCGGTGAGCCCGTGGTCAACGTTGACTATGGCCAGCTCTTCCTTCGGCTTGCATACGCATTGTCTGGGCTGGAGCCGCCGGCCGGCGATCTATACGACTTCACGGGGGGTGACCACGAGGCGAGCGACTGGCCGTCATTGAGGGAAGGCCGCAAGCGAATGGTCAATGCGCTGATCTCCGCCAAGCGTGCCATGAGGCAGTGGCCGGGGCAGACAAGCGCGGAGCGGGCGATGGTGCGGAGCCTCTTCCCGGCAGGCACGAAGCCGAGCAACGTTGTGGCGGGTATCAAGGCGCGGCATCACGCCATCGCTGCCGAATGGTTTGAACGCGGGCGTGGAGGAGAGCTTCAACGGCTGGAGAGCGATATCCTGACTGCCGTGATGCTCAAGCTTATCAGCGTCGGAATCGGAGCCCTCCCTCTACACGACAGCGTGATTGTTGCTCGGTCGGACGGCGAGGCTGCGCGGCGGGTGATGCTTGAGGAGGCGCAGAGAATCGTCGGAGCGGACATTCCGGTGAAAATCGATGATGGGCGCTAGAAGGCCCGCAGGATTCACAGCGGAGTCCATCTGTGCGTTTGTTCGGCTGGCGGATGTCCCAGTCCGGATTTAGCAAAGGGTGACTCACGGACTCCCCGCTGCGCTTTCTGGCGTGCGGCAAATCGACTCAGTTTCTTACGCTTCCGCAATTGCCCTCAGGCGTCCCTCTAGGAATACAGATGAAGCTTCTATCTCTCATCGACCATCATCATCTTGAGGTGAGCTATGCGGGTCTCTTCGGGTAGATGTCAGCTATAGCCTCAAAGTGACCTAGAAGCCCTATCACCTCACACCGGACCAACTTCAAGGGTCACGAAAGCAAGAGCCCAACGGAATGGCTCAGCGGCACAACCCAATGCCTCCTGCATGGCCACCATCACCGCATGACTATGCCCCGTTGAGTGACGCCTCAAGGCTGGACCGAAGAGGTCACCTTAAGGCTGTCACGCCGAGTATTCGCCGCAACGTGTTCCATCAAGTTGAGTGATGATGGCGGAGGTCGATACTCGTCACCCTGTTCAGACCTTGGTAAATCGGTCCTCAACGCCAATAAGAGCGCAAAATTCGTCCGCGAATTTCCGAACCGACTGAACAGCCCAATTCGCGCATTCGTAGGTCAGGAGGCTGTACGGAAACATGAAGTTATTGGCGTTGTAGATAGGGCTAATAGGCAACCGCCGCCTCAACGCCGTAACCAGATTGCCCTTGTGAATATCGTCCTCGTGGTCCCAAGCGGGCTTGAAGTGGATGAAACTATTTCGGAAACGAAGGAGATCCCCGGCATTCTGCCATACGGCGCCTCCTGTAACGGGCGTTTTGTTTAGGATGTTGGCGAGTTTGCGGTACTTGTCCAAAGCGTTTCCAGAAAGATCATCTTTCAAGGCCTTCACGCTCTCTAGGTGAGACGCTGCGACGGATAGAAGGGCTGGTCTATCGAGAATGTCTTGAACGATCTCATTGCTGTTCGCTTCGAGGGCTGCGGCCGCCATTACGATTGCGACGGGGACATGCATCATCATGTCATCGAACCACCGGCCATGCTTGCTCGTGTCGTTATCCTTTTCCACGGCATGAGCGCTTTGGGCCGCCTGAGCCGCAGCGCGAAGGTGATGGATCGCGAAGTTCGATCTGAGGTTAATTTTCGCGCTCATTTGTATACCTAACGTCGTCATCGGTTGTCTCCGAATCCGGGCGCCCCTTCAAGGTACTCCGGCATGCACCATGCTCTTCCCAGAAGGAAGCTTCACTGCCTCCACGCACTCCCGCTTCAACTCAACAAGCTCAGCTCGGGAGTAATGGCCGAACGTCAGCCCTAGATTCTTGTTGTGCCCCATCACGGCGGCCACGACGTTCTCCCGTTGGCCAGCATCCTCCGCCTTCGTAGCGAACCATCGCCGGAAGCTGTGGAAGTTGACTTTGGATCGTCGCGCACCCGGCCGCTTATCGTCCACCTTGAGGCGCTTCCGAAAGTAGCCGAAGCGCTTGGAGAGGGCCATCGTGCGGTTGCCGTCCCAGCCCGTATCCTCGAAGTCAGGGAAGAGATATGCCGTGGGATCGCGCTTGGCAGTCCTGCGCTCAACGATGGATTTCAAAGCGGTGTGGATGGGGATGGTGCGAATAGCGGCAGGGGTCTTGCCCTTGGTCACCGCAAATAGTCCGTTCTCACAATCCCGCACGCGAAGTTGACCAATCTCCTCGATCCTCATCCCCGAGAGGGCGGCGATGCGCATGACATCCGAGAGGTCTGCGTCAGAGTCGGCACCGAGTAACCGCCGCACCTCATCGTCAGTGAAGGGCCGCTCGTTTCCCTGTGGACCGTCCTGCGAAATACGGTGTGCCTTCGGCTTGGCCAGCGACTTGCCGGCCCATGGGTTTGGTCGAATGCCGAAGCTTTTGTCCAACCACTGCCAGTACTGCCGCAATGCGGAGAGCTTCTTGTTGGCCGTGTGCACGTGCGTCCCGGCAGCCACAAAGGCCTCATCCCGGAAGTCGGACGCATCGCGGTCGGTCACCGTTTCTATGAAGAGATTGCGCTCGGTCTTAGAGGTCCACGCCTTGAATTGCGCCATAGCGGTGCGTGCGTCGGCCTTGGTGCGTTCGCTGTAATCGGAGGCGGCGAGCCATCTCTCGATGTAGTGGTCAACGGGCGTTGCGCGGCCGGATGCCAGCTTGGCGAAATCAACCGCAGCCTTGCTTGATGCGTCCTCCGTTTCACCACCACCATCCCTGCGCTCGTCCGGTTTGCCTTGCGCACGGTCTATCTGTTCGGCTCGCTCTACAATGGCGTAAAGGATGTCATCGCGCCGTTCCGCGCTGACCCTGGAAAGTTCTTCACGGAGAGCGAGGGCCTCTTCGGCTAGCCCTTCGCGCCCGCTGTCGGAGGGGTTTTGCGCCCGGGCGATCTCGGACTTGAGTTCATCTACGGCTTTCCATCGCGCGATCCGGGCGAGGCGGATGTCTTCCGTCTTAAGCGAACGCAGCAACCGCTTCTTGCCGAGCGCCTCGCGCAGCGTTCTTGGAACCTCCGCCACGGCATACCAAGTGGTGCCGCTTCCTCGCGGCTGGATCAGGTATCGGTAATCGCCTCGGCCGGATGTTGACCCCAACGGTGCCCCCAACGCTTGTACCCTAACGACCTATTGATTATGCTGAATTATATGAAATATCTAAGCCGTTTCAAGGGCGCGGGTGGTATCCAGGTTCCCCAGCCAATCCGCCTCGGTGGCGTGAATCATCCTCTGAAATCCCGACGAGATTGCCGGCTGCGGCTGCCGACGGAGGTCAGTCGTATGTGTGCCATCACGGCATGAGGGTGGATTGGTCCGGCGTAATCCACCATGGTCTCGCGCGTGTGGTCCGGCTCGTTGCAACAGAGGTTTAAGCTGATGGACGAAATTCTCTATGCCCGCGAAGCGTCGATCGGCGTCGATGAGTTCATCGAGGTGCTGCGGCAGTCGGGCCTCGGCGAGCGGCGACCGCTGGCGGATACCGACCGGATGGAGCGCATGATCGCCAATGCGAATCTGATCGTGACGGCGCGGAAGGCGGGCAAGCTGGTCGGCGTGTCGCGCGCGCTGACCGATTTCGCCTATTGCTGCTATTTGTCGGACCTTGCGGTCGATCGCGGATACCAGGGACATGGCATCGGCAAGCGTCTGATCGCGGAAACGCGGCGCCTCGCCGGACCTGAATCGATGTGCCTGCTGTTGTCGGCGCCTGACTCGATCGGGTTCTACAAGACCATCGGCATGCCGCAGCCGGACAACGCGTTCCTCTACAAGCGGGAGCGATAGCGGACGGCTACGCTGCGCGGGGCTATTTGATCTTGTCGTAGACCGTCGCGAAGTCGGCAAGCGGCATCGGGATCGAGATGGTTTCCTTGCCGAGATTCTGGAACGACACCTTGAGCTGCTTGCCCGATTTCAGCTGGGTCAGGACATCGGCGGCGATCGGCGTGTTGATGTAGCAGCCGCGTGCCTCGCAGGTCTGGATCGGCACGTCGACGGCCTTGCCGTCGTCGACCTGCAGCTTGGCGCCAACAGGCAGGTTCAGTCCGAGCGGAAGCTGGATCAGCGCCACCGGCGTACGGGTGTCGCCGGGAACGCGGATGTTGACCAGCACGATGAGCTGCCCGGTCTTGGTGAGCACCGCGGTCTGTTCCATCGCGCATTCGAGCGGAGCGTCGCGGCTCGCACTGGTGCAACGTGCGATCCAGCCGGAGTTGTTGGGGGCTGCTGTATCACCCTGAGGAGCCGCGGGCGCAGCCGCCGGAGCGGGCGCGTTCTTGCTCTTGGCCGTCTGGGCGTGGCCAGAGTGGGCCATGCCGAACGCGGTCAGCAGGACGAAGAGCGACTTTGCGACAATCTTCACGATACCGGCTCCGAAATGGACATCTTTCGGATGTGCCGGGATGCCGGCAAAGTCAAGTCACTCGGCGGCCTCCTTGACCGATCCATGCTCGCCGTCGTCAGCGTCGCGGTCGGCGGGCGGCGAGCGGCCCCAGTTGGCAAACGCGTTGGAGAGCTTGTCGAGATAGAGATAGACGACCGGCGTCGTGAACAGCGTCAGCGCCTGGCTGACGATCAGGCCGCCGACCATGGCGTAGCCGAGCGGCTGGCGGATTTCCGAGCCGGTGCCGGTCCCTAACATCAGCGGCACGCCGCCGAGCAAAGCGGCCATCGTCGTCATCATGATCGGGCGGAAGCGGAGCAGGGCGGCCTGGCGGATCGCCGCCACCGGCTCCATGTGCTGGTCGCGCTCGGCCGCGATCGCGAAGTCGACCATCATGATGCCGTTCTTCTTCACGATGCCGATCAACAGGATGATGCCGATCAGCGCGATCAGCGAGAAGTCGAAGCCGGCCGCCATCAGGATCGCGAGCGCGCCGACGCCGGCCGACGGCAGCGTCGACAGAATCGTGATCGGGTGGATGTAGCTCTCATAGAGAATGCCGAGGATCAGGTAGACGACCACGAGCGCCGCGAGGATCAACAGCGGCACGGTCGACAGCGATTGCTGGAACGCCTGCGCGGTGCCCTGGAAGCTCGAGCTCAGGGTCGGCGGCGCGCCAAGATCGACCATCGCCTTCTGCACCGCTTCAGTCGCCTGTCCGAGCGCAACACCCTGCGCCAGGTTGAACGAGATGGTGATCGCCGGGAACTGGCCCTGGTGGCTGATCGAGAGCGGCCGTACCGGCACGCTGGTCCAGGTCGCGAATGTCGAGATCGGCACCTGTTCGCCGGTCAGCGGTGACTTGATGTAGATATTGTTCAGCGTGTCGATCGCGCCCTGCAGCTCCGGCAGCACCTCGAGGATCACGTGGTAGCTGTTGAGCTGGGTGAAGTACTGCGTCACCTGGCGCTGGCCGAACGCGTCATAGAGCGTGTCGTCGATCAGCTGCGGCTGGATGCCATAGCGCGAGGCGGTGTCGCGGTTGATCTTCAGCTCGAGCGTGGTGCCGTTGGTCTGCTGGTCGGTGGCGACGTCGCGCAGCTGCGGCAGCGTCTGCATCTTGCCGAGAATCTTCGGCGCCCATTCGTTCAATTCGGCGAGGTTGGCATCCTGCAGCGTGAATTCGAACTGGGTGCGGGTCGGGCGGCCGCCGAGGCGGACGTCCTGCGCCGCCTGCATGAACAGCCGGGCACCCTCGACCTTCTCCAGCTTCGGCCGCAGCCGGGCGATGACCTGCTGCGCGTTGGCGTCGCGATCCTTCAGCGGCTTCAGCGTGATGTACATCGCGCCGTTGTTGCCGGCGCGGCCGCTGCCGCCGATCGCCATCGCCACCGTCGCCACCGCGGGATCCTGCTGTACGATCTTGCCGAGCTCCTCCTGCTTCCGCTTCATGTCGGCGAAGGAGATGTCCTGGTTGGCTTCCGAGGTCGCGGTGATCAGGCCGACGTCCTGCTGCGGGAAGAAGCCCTTCGGGATGACGACGAACAGGTAGACTGACAGCGCCAGCGTCCCGAAGAAGATCATCAACGTCGTGAACTTCCAGCGCAAAGCGAGGTCGAGCACGCTCTGATAGCCGCGCAGCATGGCGTCGAAGCCGCGCTCGCTGAGCTGGTAGAACCGACCGTGCTTCTCGTCATTGTGGGCGCGCAGGAAGCGCGAGGCCATCATCGGGGTCAGCGTCAGCGACACGAACATCGAGACGAAGATGGTCATCGCCAGCACGACCGCGAATTCGCGGAACAGGCGGCCGATGATGCCGCCCATCAGCAGCAGCGGGATCAGCACCGCGACCAGCGAGATGCTGATCGAAACGATGGTGAAGCCGATTTCCTGCGAGCCCTTGAAGGCGGCAGCCATCGGCTTCTCGCCCTCTTCGATGTAGCGGCTGATGTTCTCCAGCATCACGATGGCGTCGTCGACCACGAAGCCGACCGCGATCGTCAGCGCCATCAGCGACAGATTGTCGAGCGTGTAGCCGAACACCCACATCAGCGCGCAGGCGCCGAGCAGCGCCAATGGCACCGTGACCGTCGGGATCACGGTCGCCCAGAAACTGCGCAGGAAGACGAAGATCACCATCACGACCAGGAAGATGGTCAGCAGCAGGGTGAACTGGACGTCCTCGACCGCCGCGCGGATCGTGGTGGTGCGGTCGCTGATGACGTCGATCTTGATCGCCGGCGGGATCGCGGCGACCAGCCGGGGCAGCGTCGCCTTGATCTTGTCGACGGTGTCGATGACGTTGGCGCCGGGCTGCTTGAAGATGACGAGGAATACGCCGCGCTTGCCGTTGGCCCAGGCGGCCTGCTTGGCGTCCTCAGGCCCGGTGACGGCCTGCCCGATGTCACGGATCCGCAGCGGCCCGCCATTGCGGTAGGCGATGATGACGTCGTTCCACGGGCTCGCCGTCAGCAACTGGTCGTTGGCGTAGATGGTATAGGCGCGGGTGGCGCCGTCGATATTGCCCTTCGGACTGTCGACGGTGGCGATGTTGATCGCGGCGCGGACGTCCTCCAGCGACAGGCCCTTGGCGACGAGCTTGGCGGGGTCGATCTGGACGCGAACCGACGGCTTCTGCTGGCCGCCGATGATGACCTGCGCAACGCCCGAGATCTGGCTGATCTGCTGTGCCAGCTGGGCGTCGACGGCATCGCTGACTGTCGTCAGCGGCAGCGTGTCCGATGTCGCCGACAGCAGCATGATCGGCGAGTCCGCTGGGTTGACCTTGCGGTAGGTCGGCGGCGAGGGAAGGGTTTTCGGCAACTGGCCGCTGGCCGCGTTGATGGCGGCCTGCACGTCGTTGGCGGCGCCGTCGATGCTACGATTGAGATCGAACTGGATGGTGACCGCCGCCGTGCCGAGATAGCTCGTCGAGGTCATCTGCGCGATGCCCGGGATCTGCGCGAACTGGCGTTCCAGCGGCTGGGCGACCGATGTCGCCATCGTTTCCGGGCTGGCGCCGGGCAGGGTCGCGGTGATCTGGATGGTGGGGAAGTCGACCTGCGGCAGCGGCGCGACCGGCAGCAGAGGATAGGCGACGAGACCGACGAACAGGATGCCCGCCATCAGCAGCGAGGTGCCGATGGGGAAACGAATGAATGGTGCGGAAATTCCGGCGCCGACGCTCATTCCTGCGCAACCTTCGACTGGGACGGATCCGAGCTCGCCACCGCCGTTGTCACCTGGGTTCCCGGCGAGACCTTGTACTGGCCCGCGGTGATCACCTGCTGTCCCGGCGACAGGCCCTCGTCGATCACCGACTTGCCATCGATCGACTGGCTGACCTTGATCTTGCGAAGCTCGGCCTTGTTCTCATGATTGACTGAATACGCGTAGAGGCCATCGGTGCCATGCTGCACCGCGTCATCCGGGACGACGGTGGCATCCTTCAAGGTTCTGACCAGAAGGCGGGTCGAGACCGACTGGCCCGGCCACAGCGCGTGGTCCTTGTTATCAAACACCGCCTTCAGCCGGACAGTCCCGCTTGACGTGTCGACCTGATTGTTGATCAGCGCCAGGGTTCCCGTGGATAGCACCCGCTTGCCGTCGGTGGTCAGGGCAATGGTCTTGGGCGGGGCCACGGCCAGCGCCGCCTTGATATCCGGCAGCTGGTCTTCCGGCGCGGTGAAGATCACCGTGATCGGCTCGATCTGGGTGATCGTGACAATGCCGGTCTGCGCCGAGGCATTGACGATGTTGCCGATATCGACCAGTCGCAGGCCGACAATGCCGTCGATCGGGGATTTGACGGTGGTGTAGTCCACCTGGGTCTGGGCGTTGAAGATGGCGGCCTCGTCAGCCGAGATCTGGGCGGTCAGCTGGGCCACCGTGGAGCGCTGGGTGTCGAGCTGCTGGCGCGTCGCGAACTCGCCGAGCCTGGTGGTGCGCTGCAGGTCGAGATTGGCGTTGGCCAGATTGGCTTCGTCCTGGGCCTTCTTGGCCTTGGCCTGGTCGAGCGTCGCCTGATAGGGCCGCGGATCGATCTCGACCAGCGTGTCCCCTGCCTTGACGAACTGGCCTTCCTTGAAAGCGATCCTGGTGATCTGACCGTCGACCCGGGTGCGGACCTGGACGGTGTTGAACGCCTGCACGGTGCCGAGACCAGTGAGATAGACCGGGAAGTCGGCTTTCTCGACCGGCGAGATCTTGACCGGAACGGCCGGGCGTTGGGCGGAGCGCTTCTGTGCGGCTTCGATCGCCTGCTGGTTGCTCGTGTGTTTCTGCCAGCCGAAATAACTGGCGGCGCCGACCGCAGCGATCACTAAAACCCAACCGATGGTGCGTGACTTTGACATGCGGACTCTTGGGTTCGACGTAACAATAAAGGCTGATTGAAACGGTTCACAGAGCTTGCGGATATAATATGCGTGCACTTAATGTGTAAACACACCAAGGCTTGAGAATCCTAAACATTTGGAAAGGTTTAGGTCAGAAACGAGCAGAAACAATTCGCCTGGGAAACGCACCGAGGACCCCTATGTCGCTCGATCTCAAACGCCAGTTTATCGCGCAGCTTGTCGAGAGTTCCCGGCTGCTGCGCAATTATATCGATCATCGCGCCAAGGCGCGAGGCACCACGCGTGCGCAATGGATCGTGCTCTTCCGCCTGCGCGAGCAGGAGGGACTTTCCCAGGTCGATCTCGCCGACGTCCTCGAATTGCAACCGATCTCGCTGGTGCGGCTGCTCGACCGCCTTGTCGAGCATGGCCTGCTCGAACGGCGTCCCGATCCCAGGGATCGCCGTGCCAATCGCCTGTTCCTGACCCGGAGCGGGCGCCGTCTCGTCGACGATCTCGACAGTTTGCGCGACGCGATCGCCGGCGACGTGTTGCGCGACGTCTCGGACAAGCATGTCGAAAGCGGCCTCGCCACGCTGCGCGAGGTCAAGGATCGCATCAAGGCGCTCGGCGAGGAGGCGGAGCGCATCGCCGCGAAATAGCGCATCTCATCGCACGCAGATTCCTGCGCTCCATCCATTCACCCGTTGCAGCGTGCGCGAGCCGGTTGAATCGTCGCGGGATGTCGTCCATATCGCGCAGCGACGATGCGAGAGGACGAGGGCTGCGATGGATGAGTTGAACGGGCGCATGATGGCATGCCAGATCCTGGTTACAGGATTGATCGCGCGCGTCGCCAACGAGCAGCGCGACCCGCTGCGCTTTCTCACCGACTTCCGCGACGAGATCAAAGCGGTCGTCAACGGCGTCAACATCGCCGGCCTCGAGAACAGCGACCGCGTGCGGCAGGTCGCGCAGCGGACGATCGACGAGCTGTTTTCGCTGATGAAGCCGCCAAGCGCCGAGTAATCGCGTGGTCGCATGGACAGCGCCCGCACGCGGCAGCCAATGACGGGCGGCATCGATTTAGAACGATTATTAGAACGCTTAAAAACTACAGTTTGGAACGATTTCAAACCGTAGATTAGAATCGCTTTGAATTGGGGCGATTCAAGCCGACTGTTGCGCTCGCCGCATTGATAAAAAAGGTCACGCTCGATAACCGATGGAGACAGTTCGTCGCAGCTTCATTTCGCGAACGAGCTGATTTTTCTGGGGCGAGCAAGATATGAGCAATGTGAAGGCGCCGAGATCGCTGCGCTTTGATGCAGCGATCGGTTCGGCTGATGACACCGATTATTCCGCCACGAAGGTCTCCGCAGTCGCGAGCCTGATCGCGGTGGCGTCGTTTTCGGGGGCCGAAGCGCAGCAATCCAACCTGCCGCCGGTGAACGTCGATGCCCCGGTCGCTCGCCCGCGGCCCGTGACGTCAAAGCCCACTGCGGACCAGGTCCGCGCCCGCAACGCGCTGCGCCGCGCCGCGCGCCGCAACAATCAGCAGGCCCAGCAGACGCCGGTGCCGTTTCCCAACGCCGGCGGTCTTCCTGCCGACCGCGATCCCTATGCGGATCCGGCCGCGCCGTACAAGGGCGACCGTTTGCAGTCGTCCGGGAAATATCCCGAGCCGATCCTGAACACGCCGAAATCGGTCACGGTGCTGACCAAGGACGTGCTCGAAGACAAGAACGCCACATCGCTGAAGTCGGCGATCCTGTCGACGGCCGGCGTCACGCTCGGAACGGGCGAGGGCGGCAATGCCTTCGGCGACCGCTTTTTCATCCGCGGCTTCGACGCACGCAACGACATCTTCATCGACGGCGTGCGCGACTCCGGCGTCAGCGTCCGCGAGAACTTCTTCACCGAGCAGGTCGAGATCCTGCGCGGCCCGGGCTCGTCCTTTGCAGGCCGCGGCACCACCGGCGGCGCGATCAACATCGTCACCAAGCAGGCGACGACGCAGAACAGCTTCTACAACATGGACACCACGTTCGGCACCGATCGCACCAAGCGCGTGACGCTCGACGTCAACCAGGTGATCAGCCCGACACTGGCGATCCGCGCCGGCGGCCTGTTCCAGGATGCCGGCGTCGCCGGCCGCAGCTATGTCACCGACGACCGCAACGGCGCGTTCGTCGCCGGCACGTGGAAGCCGGTCGACGCGGTGAAGATCACCGGCAACTACATCCACACCGAGCTCACCGGCATCCCGGATTTCGGCGTGCCGTACTACCGGCCGAGCACCGCGAGCACGGCCGGCGGGCCGTTCCCGGATTTCGGCGTCAATCGCAACAATTTCTACGGCTTCGTCAACCGCGACTTCTTCAGGACCGGGCAGGACATCGGCACGATCAATGCCGAGGTGCAGATCACGCCGGACCTCGTGGTCAGCAACAAGATCCGGGAATCGCGTTCGACCCAGAACTACATCGGCACGCTGCCGGAAGCGCCGACGCTGGCCGCCGGCGCTCCGTTCACGGCGTATACGCTGAGCGCCAATCCGCAAAGCCGCTACCAGGTCACCGACGTGTTCGCCAACCAGACCGAGGCGACCTACAAGTCGGTCGACGGCCTCGGCTTCAAGCACACGACGACGGCCGGCGTCGAATACGACAACGAGCGGTCCTCGATCGACAGATATCTCGGCCTGAGCTCGGAAATAACGACCGGCACATCGGCATTCACGGGAAGCGGATCGCTCTCCGGCGTCAGCGTGTTCAATCCGCAATACACCAACATTCCGTTCCCGATTCCGTCGGGGCTGTCCGGGCTGCCGACCAAGATCGGGATCGACACCACCAGCGGCTACATCATGGATACCGCGAACTACAATGACTTCGTGATCCTCAATGGCGGCATCCGCTACGACGACTACAAGATCAACACGTCGGGCTATCTGACTTCGGGCGGCAGGACCACATTCGGCAGTCAGTCGGCCGACTTCGGGATGCCGAACTTCAACCTCGGCCTCACGTTGAAGCCGTTGCCGAACGGCAGCGTCTATGCGGCCTATGCGACCTCATCCAACCCGGTCGGCGCCGAATTCGACGGCACCAGCACGGCGTATGGCGGTCTGTCTCCCGTGCTGAACGGCGGCAATACCCAGATCTTCGGGCCGGAAAAGAACAAGGCGATCGAAGTCGGCACCAAGTGGGAATTGTTCGATCGTCATCTGCTGGTGACGGCGGCGCTGTTCCAGACCGAGAAGGAAAATGCGCGCGAATCGCAGAACGTGAACAACGCAACCGCGGCCGCGGCGCTTGGCTGCTCTTATCCGACCGGGACGACCGGCAATATCTCCTGCATCACCGCGGGCGCGGCCTACCGCATCCGCGGCATCGATCTCGGCGTCGGCGGCAAGATCACCGACAAATGGAGCGTGTTCGGCGGTCTCGTGCTGATGCAGTCGGCAGTGACGAGGTCGCTGGCGCCGCCGGCCAACACCATCCTGTATTCCAGCAATGTCGGACTGCCACTCGCCAACGTCGCGCACCAGTCGTTCAGCATGCTAACCAAGTACCAGCTCACCGACATGTGGGAGCTCGGCGGGCAGGCGGTGTATCGCTCGAAGGTCTATGGCGGCACGCTGCTCGCGGCCAACCAGGGCACCTCGATCCCGAGCTACTGGCGCTTCGACGCCTTTGCCGAAGCAAAGATCGACAAGCACTGGACGATGAAGCTGTTCGTCAACAACATCTTCGACAAGCGCTACTACGACGCGCTGTACCAGAGCGCGGCGCCGTTCGTGCTCGAAGCGCCGGGACGCGCCGCGTATCTGGTTGTTTCTGCGCGTTACTGACGGAGGCTTCGCGGCGACAGATGCTGGTCTGTGTTCCCAACGTATTGAGCAAGGCTGATGTGGCGGACTTCCGCCGCATCATGGCGCAAGCCGAATGGGAGAACGGCCGCTCGACCGCCGGCGCCGCGTCCGCGATGGTCAAGCGCAACGAGCAGCTGCCGCCCGACAGCGAGGTCGCGCGGCAGCTCGGCAACCGGATCCTGTCGGCGCTGTCGGCGAGCCCGCGCTTCATCTCGGCGGCGATCCCGCTTAGAATCTTTCCACCCTTGTTCAACCGCTATGCCGCCAGCGACGGGCACCATTTCGGCCTGCACGTCGACAATGCGGTGCGCGGCGACAGGCTGACGGGCATGAGGATCCGCACCGACCTCTCGGTCACGCTGTTTTTATCGGAGCCGGAGGACTACGACGGCGGCGAGCTCGTCATCGAAGACCTCTACGGATCCCATGAAATCAAGCTGCCGGCGGGCGATCTCGTAGTTTATCCTGCTTCCAGTTTGCATCTGGTCACGCCGGTCACGCGGGGGACGCGGGTAGCGTCTTTTTTCTGGCTGCAGAGCATGGTACGGGATGCACACGCGCGCAGTCTGATCTTTGATCTCGATACCGCGATCCAGGCTCTGGTGGAGCGGCTGGGGCGCGATGACCCCGAAACGGTCAAATTGACCGGGATTTATCACAACCTGATCCGTCACTGGGCTGAAGTGTAACTGATGATGACATTCAAGTTCCCCGCTGCATCCGCCATGATCGCCTCGCTGGCGATGCTGATGCTGGCCGCGCCGTCTTCGGCGCAGCAGCAAACGGCGCCTGCCGCGCAGCCTGCTCCCGTGACCCGGCCTCAGCCCGCACCCGCGGCCCAGCCGGCGGCAGCCCAGCCTGCGGCGGCTGCCCAGGCCGCGCCGGTGGCCGCCCAGCCGGCACAAGCGGCGCCGCAGGCACAGGCCGCGCCGGCCCCTGCCGCGGCAGCTCCGGCTCCGACGGCGAACGAGGCGTCCCTGGCTGCGCCCGCGAGCGGCGACAGCAAGTCGCTGAAGTCGACCTCGACCGGCCTGCACGAATTGTCGCCGTGGAACATGTTCTTGAACGCCGACATCATCGTGAAGGCGGTGATGCTCGGTCTGGCATTCGCATCGCTCGTCACGTGGACGGTGTTCATCGCCAAGATGGTCGAGCTGACGGTAGCGCAGCGCAAGCTGCGTGGCGCGCTGGCCAAGATCGCTGAATCCCGCTCGCTGGCCGAAGCGCAGTTCGCGCTCGGTGCCAAGGGCAGCGTGCTGTCGTCATTCATCGCAGCTGCGATGCGGGAGGGGCGCCTGTCGGCGGGCATATCGAGCGACAGCGGCATCAAGGAGCGCGCGGCGTCGAGCTTCGCCGAGATCGTGCGCGCCGAAGCCCGCAAGATCCGCATCGGCATGGGCCTGCTCGCGACCATCGGCGCGACGTCGCCCTTCGTCGGCCTGTTCGGCACCGTCTGGGGCATCATGAACAGCTTCATCGGCATTTCGAAGTCGCAGACGACCAACCTTGCCGTGGTGGCGCCGGGCATTGCGGAAGCGCTGCTCGCGACCGCGATCGGCCTCGTCGCGGCGATCCCCGCGGTCATCATCTACAACCATTTCTCGCGCGTCACGAAGGTCTATCTCGAGCTCGTCAACCGCGCCTCGGGCGCCGCGGGACGGCTGTTGTCGCGCGATCTCGACCGTACCCATGGCGACGTTCCGCGTAACGCGCATGCGCGCGCCGCGGCGGCGGAGTAGGCGATGGCAGTCTCGATCTCCGAGAACGATGGCGACGACGATTTCGCGGAATCCCACGAGATCAACGTCACGCCGTTCATCGACGTCATGCTGGTGCTGCTGATCATCTTCATGGTGGCAGCACCGCTCTCGACCGTCGATCTTCCGATCGATCTGCCGACCTCCAGCGCGACGCCGCAGAAGAAGCCGGACAAGCCGACCTATCTCAGCATCAAGCCGGATCTCACGCTGGCGATCGGGGAGAACGCGGTGAAGCGCGTCGACCTGGTCAATTCGCTGGATGCCGTGCCCGACATGACCCGGGACAAATACGTGTTCCTGCGGGCCGATCGGATGGTACCCTATGGCGAGCTGATGGGCGTGATGGAGCTGCTGCGCGCCGGCGGCTACACGCACGTGAAGCTGGTCGCGCTCGAGGGCGTTCCGGGAGCGCCCGCGGCGGCGCAGGCCGATCCTGCCAAACCCTGACGGCGAACGCGATGTCCACCAACCCCGATCTCGATCTGCGGACCTCGAAGCGGCTCTGGGTGATCGCTGCCGTGACGGCAGTCGGGCTGCATCTAGGCGGTGCCGCGCTGGCACTGACCAATTTGCGCGGCGACGACGGCGACGAGGGGCTCGGCGCTGCCGGCGCGGAGTACGCCGTCGAGCTGGCTTCCGCGGATGCGACCGAGGAGGCCCTACCGCCCGGACCGCTGGCTGACGAGCAGCAGGCTGTGCAGGAAATGGCGCAGCAGAAGGCCGAGGTGAAGGACACCGACCTGCCTCAGGAAAAGCCGGTGGAGTCCGACGACCCCGATCGCATCGTGACGGAAGACACCGCCAAGAAGCAGAAGGAGGAGGAGGCCAAGGTCGCCAAGGTCGAGACCAACGCGCAGGAAGCGCAGCAGGCCTCGGAGGCGGCCGCGCCGACCAAGCTGGAGGACGCGCGTCAGTCGGACACCACCAAGGCACCCAACCCAGGCATCGGCAAGGACAAGCTGCTGCTGACCGCCAAGTGGGGCAAGAAGATCAGCGCCTATCTCGACCTGCACAAGAAATTCCCGGAGAAAGGCAAGGCCAAGGAGGCCAAGGTGAAGGTCGCGCTTGTGCTGAATCGTCTGGGCAAGGTGCTGTCGGTTGCCGTGCTGGAATCGTCCGGAGATGCCGCCTTTGACGACGCGGCGATCTCGATGGTCCACCGGTCCGATCCGGTCCCGGCGCCGCCGGCCGACCTGACCGACGATCAGTTCTCCTTCAGCCTCGACGTCAATTACAACAAGCCGAAGAAGTAGCGAGCCGCGGCTGCTTGCGATCAGACGCCAGCGTCATTCCGGGGCGCGACACGTCGCGAACCCGGAATCCATTTCTCCATTGAATGCGCCGCTGGTCGATTCCGGGTTCGCGGTTTCACGAGCCCCGGAACGACGTTGCCTCAGCTCTTCTTCACCAGCGGGCAGACGCTCTTCTCGAGCGGGAGGAAGGCCTCGTCCGCGGGGATGGTGGCGACCAGCTTGTAATAGTCCCACGGATATTTCGACTCGGACGGCTTCTTCACCTCGAACAGATAGGCCGGGTGGATCTTGCGGCCGTCGACGCGAATCGAGCCCTTGCCGAACAGGGGATCGTCGGTCGGCATCTCCTTCATCTTGGCGACCACGGCGCGGCCGTCATGCGGATTGCCGCCGAGCGCTTCCAGCGCCTTGAAATAGTGGATCAGCGAGGAATAGACGCCGGCCTGCACCATGGTCGGCGGGTTCTTCTTGAAGCGCTCCATGAAGCGCTTGGAGAAGGCGCGGGTCTGGTCGTTCATGTCCCAATAGAATGTCTCGGTGAAGTTCAGCCCCTGCGCGACGTTGAGGCCGAGCGCGTTGATGTCGGTGATGAACAGCAGCATGCCGGCGAGCCGCTGGCCGCCCGAGACGATGCCGAATTCCGCGGCCTGCTTGATCGCGTTGGTGGTGTCGCCGCCGGCATTGGCAAGGCCGACGATCTTGGCCTTCGAGCTTTGCGCCTGCAGCAGGAAGGACGAGAAGTCGGCATTGTTGAGCGGATGCTTGACGCTGCCGAGCACCTTGCCGCCATTCGCGGTGACCACCGCCGAGGTGTCGCGCTCGAGCGCCTGGCCGAACGCATAGTCCGCGGTGAGGAAGAACCAGGTGTCGCCGCCGGATTTGACCAGCGCCTTGCCGGTGCCGTTGGCGAGCATGTAGGTGTCATAGACCCAGTGCACCGTGTTCGGCGAACACTGCGCGCCCGTGAGGTCGGACGAGGCCGAGCCCGAGTTCAGGTTGACGACGTTCTTCTCCTTCGAGAGGTTGGCAATCGCGAGCCCGACATTGGAGGCCGCGAGGTCGACGAACACGTCGACCTTCTCGACGTCGATCCACTGCTTGCCGATGTTGACCGCGACATCGGGCTTGTTCTGGTGATCGGCCGAGATCAGATCGATCTTCCAGCCCTTCGCCAGCAGCCCGGAATCCTCGATCGCCATCTGCGCCGCCACGGTCGAGCCGGGACCGCCGATATCCTGATAGAGGCCGGACTGATCGCCGAGCGCACCGACCTTGGCGACCTTGTCCATCGTCTGCGCCGACGCACCGCCGCAGAACACGAGACTCGTGGTCATGACCAAGGCCGTCGTGACCGAGGCTGCAATGGAACGCTTCATCTTCCCTCCAATATGATTTTGTTTTTTTGAGTTCCGCATTATGCCCGGCATCGGGCGCATCGCCTAGAGCGCCGGCGCGATCGCTCGCGCGCGATATTCCACGCCACGGCGATTGCGCAGCCGGTAACGCGCGACGGGATGCCTCGGTGTGCGGAGTTCGATCATCAGACGCGGATAGGGTGAAGCGGGGACGGCACTATTTCCAGTAGTACCGGATCGCGACGTAGACCACGACGAGGCAGGCGAAGATCAGTGCCACCGGCATCGAACGCTTGGCGTTCGGGTCGGAGGTGCTCGTCTTCTTGGGCGGCAGGCGGCGGAACGTCGTGACGTTGCCGCTGTCGGCGACCGGCTCACGCGCGCGCGCTGGAACCTCCGGCGCTTTGCCCGCACCGCCCATCTCGACATAGTAGGTGCGGTACATCTCCTGGATGGTCGCCTCGCCGGCGTCGGCTTCGCTCATCTGTCCCAGCAGCTTGTTGTAAATGGCCAGAAAATTCTGCGCCTCAGGCGGCAAGGCGGAGGCGCCGTTCAGCTTGGCCATCATCTTCCAGGTCGCAAAGTCGGCCCGCGCGCGGGTGTCGGCGCGTCGTGCAATCAGCATATCGGCAGCTTTGATCACCATGGCCTCGAAGCGTTCCCGTCCTCAACGCGCGACCCGGAAAAATGGCTACCGGTTTTTCGGTCGGGTCGTGCGCAGATCAAGGCTATGTGTTTCCGGTAATGAGGAGAAGGGCGTTGATTACATAGCCGGTCAGAGTTCGCAGTATCGTTGAAATAACATCAAGATTTAGGCCGACTTGCTGGCCAATCACCGGCAGCAGGATCAGGAGCCCGATCAGGATCAGCATGCCGTAGGGCTCCAGCCGGGCGAGCGGGATCGCCAGCGGCCTTGGCAGCAGTCCGACCGCGACCCGGCCGCCGTCCAGCGGCGGGATCGGCATCATGTTGAAGATCGCGAGCACGATGTTGATCAGGAAGGCGTTTTTCAGATTGTCCGCGGTCCATTTTGCGGCATCGGCCGGCACCAATGGCAGCGCGTGGAATGCCAGCGCCGCGGCGATCGCCAGGATGATGTTGGTGGCCGGGCCGGCCAGCGCCACCCACACCATGTCGAGCTTGGGATAATTGAGCTTGCGGAAGTTCACCGGCACCGGCTTGGCGTAGCCGAACAGGAACGGCGAATGCGCGAACAGCAGCACCGCAGGCAGGATCAGCGTGCCAAACGGATCGATGTGCTTCAGCGGGTTGAAGCTGACGCGGCCGAGGTGCCAGGCGGTGTCGTCGCCGAGCCGATGCGCGACGAAGCCGTGCGCGGCTTCGTGAAACGTGATCGCAATGACCACCGGCAATACCCAGACGGAGATGTCATAGAGGGAGATGTTCAATGCCGTGCCGCCTCAGGTTCGCTGGGACCGGACCTCAGGCTAGCACGGATTCGCTGAAGGCCTTGCTGGCGAGCGTTGCCGCGGTCAGCGCATGTCGGGGGCGACCGCGTGCGCCAGGGGCGGCTGGGTGGTCGCGATCCAGATGCCGGCGAAAACGGTGACGATGCCGGCCACCAGATTCCAGCTCAGCGGCTCGCCGAGCAGGGCTGCGCCGACCAGCGATGCCGCGATCGGATTGACGGTGACCGAGATCGCCACCCGGGTCGGCGTCGTCCGCTCCAGCGCGAAGGCCCAGAGATAGAAGGTGAGCGCAGCGCCGAAGGCGCCGAGATAGATCGCGCCGAACCATTGCGGCGCGCCGAAATCGGCAACCGGCGCAAAACTGCCGCGCAGCAGCGAGGCGACAATGAGCACCACCGCCCCGGCGGCCATCGCGAGCGTGGTGAAGGGGATCGGGCCGGAGCGGCGGATATAGGGTTTTGACCAGATGCTGTAGAGCGCCATGCACAGCGCGGCTGCCATCATCAAGAGGTCGCCGCGCCAGGCGCCGGGTGGCGCCGTGGCGAGGCCGGAGAGCAGCGCCATCGAGACGCCGAGGATGGTGATCAGGACGCCTGCGGTCTTGCGCGCGGTGAGCGCTTCGGCGCCCAGCGCCGCGCCGACCAGCATGGTCAGCAGCGGCAGCGTCGACAGCGCAAGCGCGCCGCGCGCTGCGGTGGTGAAGATCAATGAGGCGTTGAACAGGACCGGAAACGCCGCAAAGAACAGCAGGCCGAGGCCGGCAACGCCGAGCCAGTCGTGCCGCGTCGGCCAGCTCCGGCGTTGCAGCAGTGCCAGCGGCAGCAGCAGCAGGACGCCGATGCCGAAGCGGAACGCGCCGATCGCCAGCGGGTCGATGGCGCCGACCAGAAACCGCGTCGCCCCGATCGAAGTGCCGCCGAGCGCGCTCGAGGCCACCGCCGCCAACACCCCCCAGATCTCGCCCATTCCGTTCGCCCCTTGGTTTTGCTTGCGCAATCTAGGGAAGGGGACATAATCAGGGAATGGAATAGATGTGATTGACTAAATCACAGATCGTTATGAGTGCGCCCATCCTGGACCCGGATCTTCTGCAGGCCTTTGTCGCGGTGGCGGAGCATCGCTCCTTCACCCGCGCGGCCTCGGCGCTGAACCGGACCCAATCCGCCGTCAGCATGCAGGTGAAGCGGCTGGAAGAGCGGCTGCAGGCCGAACTGTTTCACCGCAGCACGTCCAGTGTCGACCTGAGTGCAGCCGGCGAGGGATTGCTCGGTTATGCCCGCCGCATCCTGAGCCTCAACGCGGAGGCGGTCGGCCGGGTGCGCGAGCATGGCACGGATGGACGGGTTCGCCTCGGCGTGATGGACGACTATGGGACGATGATTGTCCCGCCGCTGCTCAAGGACTTCATCGCCGGCTATCCGCTGATCCATGTCGAGATGGAGACCGGGCTGACGTCGACAATGACCGATCGGCTCGGCGAAGCCTATGACCTCGTGATTGCGATGCACCCCGAGGGACGCGGCGAGGGCGAGTTGCTGCGCACCGAGCAGGCGGTGTGGGCCGCGAGCGCTGCGCATCGCGTCGAGGAGCTCGATCCGCTGCCGGTCGCGCTCTACCCGCAGGGCTGCCTGTTCCGGAGCTGGGCGATGCAGGCGCTCGACCAGGCGAACCGGCCGTGGCGGCTCGCCTTTGTCAGCCACAGCCTGTCCGCGGTCGAGGCGATCGCGGCGCAGGGGCTTGCTGTGACCGTGGTCAAGTCGGGGACCTTTCCGCCGACGCTGCGTCGGCTGACCGCGCGCGACGGCATGCCGCGGCTGCCGCGGGCCGAGATACGGCTGCATCGCGCGCAAAACCTGTCGCACGCGGCGTCACTCCTGGCCGATCATCTCGTCGCGGCGCTGCGGCAGCCGGCGAGGCGAGCAGCGAGTTAGTAGGTCGCGCGGCCGCCGGAGATGTCGAACACCGCGCCGGTGGAGAAGGCGCAGTCTTCCGACGCCAGCCACGCAACCATCGAGGCGAGTTCTTCGACCTGCACGAAGCGGGCCTTCGGGATCTTCGACAGCATGAAGTCGATGTGCTGCTGGGTCATCTGGTCGAAGATCGCGGTCTTCGCTGCGGCCGGCGTCACCGCATTGACCAGGATGTCGTGCTGCGCGAGCTCCTTGCCGAGCGATTTGGTGAGCGCGATCAGGCCCGCCTTCGACGACGAATAATGCGCGGCGTTCGGATTACCCTCCTTGCCGGCGATCGAGGCGATGTTGACGATGCGGCCGTATTTCTGGCCGATCATAGTCGGCACGATCGCCCTGCAGCAGATGAAGGGACCCTCGAGATTGATGCGCATCACCCTGCGCCAGTCGTCGAGATCGGTTTCCCATACCGGCTTGTTGGCTCCGGTGATACCGGCGTTGTTGACGAGAATGTCGATCTTGCCGAACGCCCGCAGCGTTTGATCGCGCGCGGCGTCGACCGCGTCGGGATTGGTGACGTCGGTCTTGATCGCGATCACGTTCTCGCCGATCGCCCGCGCGGTCTTCTCGGCCAGCGGCTGGTCGAAATCCCAGATCGCGACCTTGGCGCCCGACGCGACAAAGCGCTCGGTGATGGCGCGGCCAAAGCCCTGAGCGCCGCCGGTGACGACGGCACAGCGGCCGTTCAGATCGATCTTGTTCATGTTGCCTCCCGATTAGAGTGTCCAGCCGCCGTCGATGACGTGCGCGACGCCTGTCGTGAACGAGCTTTCGTCGCTGGCAAGATAGACGGCGAGCGCAGCGATTTCCTCGGCGGTGCCGAGCCGGCCCATCGGCTGACGCGCAACGAACATATCGCGTCCCTGCGGGCCGGCAGCCGCCGCACGCTCAAGCATCGAAGGCGTCTCGATGGTGCCGGGGCAGATGCAGTTGCAGCGGATGCCCTTGGTGATGAAATCGGCCGCGACCGAGCGCGTTAGTGCCGCGACCGCGGCCTTGGTGGCGCTATAGACGTAGCGGTTCGGCGCCGCCTTCACCGCGCCGGCGGCGGAGGCGATGTTGACGATGGCGCCGCCGCCCTGCGCCAGCATGCCGGGCAGGAAAGCGCGCGTGGTGCGGTGCATCGACTTGACGTTGAGGTCGAAGGAGAAGTCCCAGTCGTCGTCCGAGCACTCCAGCACTGTGCCGTGATGCACGAAGCCCGCGGCATTGAGCAGGATGTCGGTCTTGCCGACGCGTTTTGCCATTGCCTCGATGGCTGCGGTGTCGCGCACGTCGAGCTTTGCAACCTCGGCGACGCCTTCCTGCTTGAGCAGCGCAAGCTTGCCCTCGTCGATATCGGTCGCGAACACGGTCGCGCCCTCGCGGGCAAAGGCCAGCGCGCAGGCGCGGCCGATGCCGACGGCCGCTGCGGTTACGAATGCGCGTTTGCCCTTCAGGCGGTCTGACATGCATTTCTTCCTTCTTTGGCGATTTGCAGTGTCATGCGCGGGCTTGACCCGCGCATCCATCTTCGAGGAGCGATGGATTGCCGGGTCGAGCCCGGCAATGACGGTTTGTGTCCTAGTGATTGTCGCGCGCCACGCCGACCTTGCCGGCGATGTCGTGGTAGCGCGTCGCGAGCTCGAGGCAGGCGCCGGTCGCGTGCTGGCCGACGGTCTTGCGGTAGAGCTCCTGCCACGGCGTCTGGTTGGCCGGATGCGGGAAGCCGCCCTTGGCCTTCAGCTCGGCGCGGCGGGTGCGCAGCTCATCCTCCGAGATCATGATGTTGGCGCTGCCCTTGTTGAGGTCGATGCGCACCTTGTCGCCGGTCCTCAGGATCGCGAGCCCGCCATCGGCGGCGGCCTCGGGCGAGGCGTTGAGGATCGAGGGCGAGCCCGAGGTGCCGGACTGCCTTCCGTCGCCGATGCAAGGCAGGGACAGGATGCCGCGTTTGATCAGCGCCGCGGGCGGCTGCATGTTCACCACCTCGGCGCCGCCGGGATAGCCGATCGGGCCGGTGCCGCGGACGAACAGGACGCAGTGCTCATCGATGTCGAGCGCGGGATCCTCGATGCGGTTGTGATAATCCTCCGGCCCCTCGAACACGATGGCGCGGCCCTCGAATGCATTGAGGTCCTTCGGGTTGGACAGGTACCGGTCACGGAATTCCCTCGAGATCACGCTGGTCTTCATGATCGCGGAATCGAAGAGATTGCCGCGCAAGACCAGAAAGCCGGCGTCCTTCACCAGCGGCTTGTCGTAGCCCCAGATCACGTCGCCGTCGGGCGCAGGTGCTTCCTTGCAGTTCTCGCCCATGGTGCGGCCGTTGACGGTGAGGGCGCCTTCGTGGATGCGCTTGTACTTGATCAGCTCGCGCACCACCGAGGGCACGCCGCCGGCGCGGTGATATTCCTCGCCGAGATAGAAGCCGGCCGGCTGCATGTTCACCAGCAGCGGGACGTCATGGCCGTATTTCTGCCAGTCGTCGATCGACAGCTCGACGCCGACATGGCGCGCCAGCGCATTGATATGGATCGGTGCATTGGTCGAGCCGCCGATCGCGGAGTTGACCACGATGCAGTTCTCGAACGCCTCGCGCGTCAGGAAGTCCGACGGCTTCAAATCCTCCCAGACCATGTCGACGATGCGTTTGCCCGTCTCGTAGGCGATCTGGCCGCGCTCGCGATACGGCGCCGGGATCGCCGCGCAGCCCGGCAGCGAGAAGCCGAGCGCTTCCGCCAGCGAGTTCATGGTGGAGGCGGTGCCCATGGTGTTGCAATGGCCGACCGAGGGCGCCGAGGAGGCCACGATCTCGATGAATTGCTCATAGTCGATCTCGCCGGCGGCGAGCCGCTCGCGCGCCTTCCACACCACGGTGCCGGAGCCGGTGCGCTGGCCCTCGTGCCAGCCATTCAGCATCGGGCCGCCCGACAGCACGATCGCCGGCAGGTTGACGGTCGCCGCCGCCATCATGCAGGCCGGCGTGGTCTTGTCGCAACCGGTGGTCAGCACCACGCCGTCGAGCGGATAGCCGAACAGCACCTCGACCAGGCCGAGATAGGCGAGGTTGCGGTCGAGCGCCGCGGTCGGGCGCTTACCGGTCTCCTGGATCGGATGGGTGGGAAACTCCATGGCGATGCCGCCGGCGGCGCGGATGCCCTCGCGGACGCGGTGTGCGAGCTCGAGGTGATGCCGATTGCAGGGCGACAGGTCGTTGCCGGTCTGCGCGATGCCGATGATCGGCTTGCCCGACTGCAATTCCTCTCGCGTCAGGCCGTAGTTGAGATAGCGCTCGAGATAGAGCGCGGTCATGCCCGGATTGTGCGGGTTGTCGAACCATTCCTGGGAGCGGAGCCTGCGGCCCTTGCCCTTGCTGGTCGCGCGTGCGGCGTCGTGCCCGTTGGTGGGGGGTTTTGTCATTGGTTTCTCCCGCAATGCAAACTCTGGTGGGCCCATTCAAGGGCTCTGGTTCAACGTCGTTGCTACCTTGCGCAAATCGTCGTGCATTACAAACCCGACCGATCACGCACAGGTGTTTCGTGTGATGGATTGGACCTTAGTTGAAGGGTCTTGGTTGCGCTATCATTTTATCATTTTTCGGGTCCCTTGTGACGGCCAGGTAGCGGGCGACGTCAATTGCGTCGCGCCGAGCTTTGCCGTTCCATGACACTGAAGCCGAGATCGACGACGGGATCAGTGGGCCGGCGCCCTTCCAGCGTCTCGATCACCATCACGGCAGCGTTTCTGCCCATTTCGTAGCGATTGGTGCGCACGCTGCTCAAGGTCGGCTCGCTCGACGCCATAAATTCGAGGTCGTTGAAGCCGACGATCGCCATCTGCTCCGGCACCGCCATGTGCCGGCGCTTGCATTCGAACAGCGCGCCGAGCGCAAGGTCGTCATTGACGCAGAACACGGCGTCGATGTCGGGCGCCTTGGCGAGCAGGTCGGCAAACAGCGTCCCGCCGAGCGTGACCGAGGTCGGGATCGCCGTTGTCACAATAAGCTGTGGATCGAACAGCCCGGCGTCGGTCATCGCGGAGCGATAGCCGTCGAGCCGGCGCTGCACCCGCGGATCCATCCGTGCGCCGAGGAATCCGATCCGCCGGTAGCCCTGCGCCAGCAGGTGGGCGATGGCCGCTTTTGCGGCGTCAAAATGCGAGAATCCGATCATCATGTCGATCGGGGAGGGACCGACCTCCATGATCTGGACGATGGGACAATCGACCGTCTCCATGATGCGGCGGGAATCGGCGGTCTGGTTGATGCCGGTAATGATCAGCCCGGCGGGCTTCTGTGCCAAAAACAGACGCAGCAGGCGCTCTTCCTGCAGGATGCTGTAGCGCGTGTTGGCGAGCTGAATGCTGTAGCGGCTGCCGTCGAGCGCGTCGTAGATGCCGCGCAGCACGTCGGAGAACACGTTGTTGGTCAGCGACGGGATCAGGACACCGATCACCTCGGTGCGCTGCGACGCAAGCGCGCGTGCCGCGAGATTGGGCACGTAACCGAGTTCTTTTGCCGCACTATCGACCCGCGCGCGCTTGCCGGCCGAAAGTGCTTCCGGATTTCTGAAGAACCGTGAGGCCGTAATCGGACTGACACCGGCGAGCTTCGCGACTTCGGCGAGCCGGATCTTGCCTGGCGTGATGCGCTTTCGGGCCATTTGCCGCTCATATCACGACGTTCGTCGCAGACAAACTGATATTGACAGCGCTACCAAGCGATTGCTAATCGAACGATTGCCAAAACCGGATAAACTGCGGACAATAACGCCAGTCCAACAGCGCCGCGCACCCAGCGCGGCCGGAACACAAAACAGAGCGGTGGCGGCACTCGTCGTACGTCGTCGGGAACTTGAGGGAGGGAAGTGGATGTCGTCGGTCCAGATTCGCGACGTGCGGAAATCGTTCGGCAATTTTGAGGTCTTGCACGGCGTGTCGATCCCGATCGAGGACGGCGAGTTCGTCGTTCTGGTCGGCCCCTCCGGCTGCGGCAAGTCGACCCTGCTGCGCATGCTGGCGGGGCTCGAGAACATCACCTCCGGCACGATCTCGATCGGCGATCGCGTCGTCAACAATGTCCAGCCCAAAGAGCGCGACATTGCGATGGTGTTCCAGAATTACGCGCTCTATCCGCATATGACCGTCGCCGACAACATGGGCTTCTCGCTCAAGCTGCGCGGCGCCAAGCCCGAGGAAATCTCGACCGGCGTCAAGCGCGCCGCGGAAATCCTCGCACTGACGCCGCTGCTCGAGCGCTATCCTCGCCAGCTTTCGGGCGGCCAGCGCCAGCGCGTCGCGATGGGCCGCGCCATCGTGCGCGATCCCCAGGTGTTCCTGTTCGACGAGCCGCTGTCGAACCTCGACGCCAAGCTGCGTGTTGCGATGCGCACCGAGATCAAGGAGCTGCACCAGCGGCTGAAGACCACGACCGTCTACGTCACCCACGACCAGATCGAGGCCATGACCATGGCCGACAAGATCGTCGTGATGCACGACGGCATCGTCGAGCAGATGGGCTCGCCGCTCGAGCTCTATGACACGCCGGCGAACCAGTTCGTGGCCGGCTTCATCGGCTCGCCGGCGATGAATTTCCTCAAGGGCAATGTGAAGGTGAACGGCGCCGCCTATTTCGAGGGACCGAACGGCGTCAAGCTGCCGCTGAAATCGGCGCCGGCCAATTCCGACGGCCAGCCCGCGGTCTACGGCGTGCGGCCCGAGCATTTCACCATTGCCGATGACGGCGCCGAGGCCGAGATCGTGGTGGTAGAGCCGACCGGCTCGGAGACCCAGGTGTTCGCCAAGCTCGGCGGCGAGCAGGTCGTCGCCGTGTTCCGCGAGCGCCATCTGTTCAACCCGGGCGACAAGGTTCGGCTCAAGCCGGATCCGTCGCTGGTCCATCTGTTCGACGATTCGACGGGGAAACGACTGAACAGCTGACGGACCGATCGATCTTAATGGCCGACCAACAGGCCAGATCAAAAACAACAAAAACACAATCATAGGGAGAAGGACGATGCACGATTTTACTCGCCGCTCGCTACTTCAGGGCGGCACGGCGCTGGCTGCAACCGGCATGCTCACCGGGCCGGCGCTGTTCGACTTCGCCAAGGCCTGGGCGCAGAGCGCGCCCTGGAAGGCGGAGCCCGGCGCCAAGCTCACCGTGATGCGCTGGAAGCGCTTCGTGCCCGCGGAAGACGATGCATTCAACGCCATGGTCGCGGCCTTCAAGTCGGCAACCGGCACCGAGATGAACGTGTTCAGCGAGTCCTTCGAGGATGTGCAGCCGAAGGCTTCGGTCGCCGCCAACACCGGCTCGGGTCTCGACCTCGCCTGGGGCCTGCACACGCTGCCGCAGCTGTTCCCGACCAAGGTTCTCAAGATGAACGACGTTGCCGATTATCTCGGCAACAAATATGGCGGCTGGACCGAAGCCGCGGCCAAGACCTGCAAGCAGGGCAATGACTGGCTCGGCATTCCCGTCGCGACCATCGGCGGCTATTTGACCTATCGCAAGTCGGCCGTCGAGAAGGCCGGCTTCAAGCAGGTGCCGTCCGATTTCCCGGCCTATCTCGAACTGTGCAAGGCGCTGAAGAAGAACAATACGCCGGCCGGCTTCGCGCTCGGCCACGCCACCGGCGACGCCAATGCCTGGGTGCACAACATCCTCTGGGGCCACAACGCCTGGACCGTCGACAAGGACGACAAGGTCATCATCAATTCGCCGGAGACGATGAAGGCGCTGGAGTATGCCAAGGCGCTGTCGGAGACCTTCATTCCGGGTGTCGCGTCCTGGAACGATTCCTCCAACAACAAGGCCTTCCTGTCCGGCGAGCTGTTCCTGACCTCGAACGGCATCTCGATCTACGTCGCGGCCAAGGACGATCCGAGCAAGAAGGAGCTCGCCGAGGACATCGACCACGCATTGTGGCCGGTCGGCTCGATCGGCAAGCCGACCGAATTGCAACTCGCGGTTCCGATCCTCGCCTTCAACTTCTGCAAATATCCGAACGCGGCAAAGGCGTTCATCGCCTTCATGCTGGAGAAGGAGAATTTCGAGAAGTGGCTGTCGGGCGCGCGGGGTTATCTCACCCACACGCTCAACGCCTACGACTCGGCTCCGGTGTGGACCGCCGATCCGAAGAACGCGGTGTTCGGCCAGGCCTCGAAGCGCGCGCTGCCGGCCTCCGGCATCGGCACGCCCGGCGAGAAGGCCGCGACCGCGATCGCCGACTTCATCGTGGTCGACATGTTCGCGAACTACTGCACCGGTGCCAAGGACGGCAAGGCCGCGATGGCGGAAGCCGAACGGCAGCTGAAGCGTATCTATCGCTGATGTGATGGCCGCGGGCGGCGGAGAGCCGCCGCCCGGCGTCATCATTGGAATGCCATCATTGGAATATTGCGTAGTCATGCTCAATCCGTTGAGCAATCGGGACATCGCCTATGGCTGACATCGCCCTCGCGCCGCGACGTGCGAAAACCGAAATCCGCGAAGCGACCGCATGGGATCAGCTCCGCCACAACAAGAACTGGCTCGGATTCTGGTTCATGTTGCCGGCGATGGCGTTCCTGATCTTCTTCCTGGCCTATCCGCTGGGGCTCGGGATCTGGCTGTCCTTCACCGACACCCGCATCGGCCGCGTCGGTCATTTCATCGGCACCGAGAACTATGAATGGCTGTGGGACGACGCCATCTTCTGGCTGTCGGTCTTCAACACGCTGATCTACACCTTCATCGCGAGCGCCGTGAAGTTCGCGGTCGGACTCTATCTGGCGCTGTTGCTCAACGAGCGCATGCCGTTCAAGGCGCTGTTGCGCGCCGCGGTGCTGATCCCCTTCATCGTGCCGACCGTGCTGTCGGCGCTGGCGTTCTGGTGGATCTTCGATTCCCAGTTCTCGATCATCTCCTGGTCGCTGAAGCATCTCGGTCTGATCACCCAGAACATCAATTTCCTCGGCGACACCACCTGGGCCCGGATCTGCGTGATCTTCGCCAATATCTGGCGCGGCGTGCCGTTCGTCGCGATCACGCTGCTGGCCGGCCTGCAGACCGTGCAGCCGTCGCTGTACGAGGCGGCGACCCTGGATGGCGCCTCGCGCTGGCAGATGTTCCGCTACATCACCTATCCCTTGCTGACGCCGATCATCGCCGTCGTGATGACGTTCTCTGTGCTGTTCACCTTCACCGACTTCCAGTTGATCTGGGCGATGACCCGCGGCGGTCCGGTCAACGCCACCCATTTGATGGCGACGCTGTCGTATCAGCGCGCGATCATCGCAGGGCAGTTGGGCGAGGGCGCCGCGATCTCGAGCGCGATGATCCCGTTCCTGCTCGCCGCGATCATGGTGTCATGGTTCGGCCTGCAGCGCAGGAAGTGGCAGCAGGGAGAGAGCAATGACTGATCTTCCCGCCTCCAAGGTCGACCTCAAGAGCATCCTGTCGACGTCGTCGCGCGTCGATAACAGCGAGGGCATGAGCTACCTGCAGTCGGTGCCGCGGCGGATCGTGACGCTCTACATCCCGCTGTCGATCATCGTGATCATCCTGCTGTTCCCGTTCTACTGGATGGGGCTGACGGCGATCAAGCCGGACGAGCAACTGCTCGACCTCGACAAGTACAATCCGTTCTGGACCTGGAATCCGACCTTCAAGCACGTCCACAAGCTGCTGTTCGAGAGCTACTATCCGCATTGGCTCTGGAACACGATGTATGTGGCGGTGGGCGCCACCGTGCTGTCGATCATCGCGAGCGTGCTCGCGGCCTATGCGATCGTGCGGCTGCGCTACAAGGGCGCCAACGTCGTCGGCGGCCTGATCTTCCTGGCCTATCTGGTGCCGCCGTCGATCCTGTTCATTCCGCTCGCGACCGTCGTGTTTCAGTACGGCCTGTTCGACTCGCCCCTGGCGCTGATCCTGACCTATCCGACGATCCTGATTCCGTTCTCGACCTGGCTGTTGATGGGCTATTTCAAGACCATCCCGTTCGAGCTCGAGGAATGCGCACTGATCGACGGCGCCAGCCGCTGGCAAATCCTGATCAAGATCGTGCTGCCGCTTGCCGTCCCCGGCCTGATCTCGGCCTTCATCTTCTGCTTCACGCTATGCTGGAACGAATTCATCTATGCGCTGACGTTCCTGCAATCGACCCCGAACAAGACCGTGCCGGTCGCCATCGTCAACGAATTCGTTGACGGTGACATCTATCGCTGGGGGTCCCTGATGGCAGGGGCGCTATGCGGCTCGCTGCCGCTGGTTATTCTTTACGCATTCTTCGTAGAGCATTATGTCTCGGCGATGACGGGTGCCGTGAAGGAATGAGCGCGCAAGGCCCGCAGCTGAATTCGAACAAGACAAGAAAAGGAGCAGGGTCGTGCACATTCTGATTCTGGGCGCCGCCGGCATGGTCGGCCGCAAGCTGACCGAGCGTCTCTTGCGCGAGGGCCGCCTCGGCAAGCAAGAGATCACCCGGATGACGCTGCAGGACGTGGTCGCGCCGGCCAAGCCCGCGAATGCCTCGATCCCGGTCAATGTCGTCGCATCCGATTTCGCCGATGCCGGCGCCGCGGCACCTCTGATCGCCGAGCGCCCGGACGTGATCTTCCATCTCGCCGCGATCGTCTCGGGCGAGGCCGAGGCCGAGTTCGACAAGGGCTACCGGATCAACCTCGACGGCACCCGCTATCTGATCGACGCCGTCCGTGCCGTCGGCGGCGGCTACAAGCCGAGGCTGGTGTTCACGTCCTCGATCGCGGTGTTCGGTGCGCCGTTCCCCGAGAAGATCGGCGACGAGTTCTTCCATACGCCGCTGACGAGCTATGGCACCCAGAAGTCGATCTGCGAGCTCCTGATCAACGACTACACCCGCAAGGGTCTGCTCGACGGGATCTCGATCCGTCTGCCGACAATCTGCGTGCGTCCGGGTAAGCCGAACAAGGCGGCGTCCGGCTTCTTCTCCAATATCATCCGCGAGCCGCTGGCGGGTGAGGAGGCGGTGCTGCCGGTGTCCGAGGACGTCCGGCACTGGCACGCCTCGCCGAAATCGGCGGTCGGCTTTCTGGTTCACGCCGGCACGATGGATCTCAATGCGATGGGGCCACGGCGCAATCTGAGCATGCCCGGGATGTCCGTCACCGTTGGCGAGCAGATCGCGTCGCTGGAGCGCGTCGCCGGCAAGAACGTCACCGCGCGGATCAAGCGGGTGCCTGATCCGACCATCATCAGCATCGTCTCGGGCTGGCCGCGCGATTTCGCCACCGACCGCGCGCTGAAGCTCGGCTTCACCACAGCCGAGAAGACATTCGACGACATCATCCGGATCCATATCGAGGACGAACTCGGCGGCAAGTTCGCCGCCTGAGCGGCGTCCGGGCTAAAGCATGATCCGGAGAGGTGCGAAGCGGTTTTCCGAGAAGATCATGCTCAGACAAGGGGCTAAGCGCGATGATGATTCAACCAGGCTTCATCGCGCTTTAGCGCGGCTCGCGAGATGACCAGAGTTGCCAGCATCGGCGAATGCATGATCGAGCTGCGTCAGGCTCCTGGCGGCCAGCTCGGCGGGCTGTATTCGCGCTCCTTTGGCGGCGACACGCTCAACACCGCGGTCTATCTGTCCCGGCTCGGCGTCCACGTCGATTACTTCACGGCGCTCGGCGATGATGCGCTGAGCGATGAGATGATCGCGGGCTGGGTGAGCGAAGGCATCGGCACCAAGCATGTCGCGCGATCGGCGGGCAAGCTGCCCGGGCTCTATCTGATCCAGACCGACGACAAGGGCGAGCGGCGCTTCTTCCACTGGCGTGACAGCGCCGCCGCCCGCGACCTGATGGATTTGCCCGAAACGGAAGACATCCTGAATTCACTCGCGACTTATGACCTCGTCTATCTCTCGGCGATTACGCTCTCGATCCTGCGCGAGGATGGGCAGGAGCGATTGCTGGCGGCGCTGAAGCGTGCGCGGCTGCTGGGGACGCGGTTTGCGTTCGACACCAATTTCCGCGCCCGCGGCTGGCCGGACCTGAACGTCGCGCGGAAGGTCTTCAGCAGCGCGTTCGAGACGGCCGATATCGTGCTTGCCTCGACCGAGGATCTGGCGCCGCTTTATCCCGGCGAGAGCAACACGGCGCTGCTGGCGGGCATCTCGAGCCCCGAGGTGGTGCTGAAGCTCGCCGAGCCGGCCTGCATCGTGCGCTCGGCCGGCGGAACGCGCGAGGTGAAGGCGGAGCAGCTCACCAAGCCGGTGGTCGATACCACCGCGGCTGGCGACAGCTTTGCCGCCGCCTATCTCGCCGCGCGGCTCGGCGGCGCCGAACCCGAGGAGGCGGCGCGCGCCGGCCATCGGCTGGCCGGGGTCGTGGTGTGCTATCCCGGCGCGATCATTCCGCGTTACGCCATGCCGCCGAAGAAGGCGCTTCGTCTCCCACCATCCCGCAAGGCCTCGCAATGACAACGACATCGAAGCAGGACCGGATCGCCGAGCTGATCCGCCAGGCCACCGTGATCCCGGTGCTGACCATCGAGCGGCTCGAGGACGCGGTGCCGCTGGCGAAGGCGCTGGTCGCCGGCGGCGTGCGGACGCTCGAGGTGACGCTGCGGACGGCGGTCGCGGTCGACGCGGCCAGGGCCATCATCGCCGGTGTGCCGGAGGCGATCGTCGGGATCGGCACGATCCTCAATGGTGACGATTTGGCGCGTGCCGAGGCGCTGGGCGCCAAATTCGGCATCAGCCCGGGTGCGACGCCCGAGCTGTTGACGGCGGCAGCCGCCAGCCGGCTGCCCTTCGCGCCGGGGATCGCGACCGCCTCCGAGCTGATGCAGGCGCTGGCCCACGGCTTCGACGTCGTCAAATTCTTCCCGGCCGAGCAGGCCGGCGGTATCAAGGCACTGCGGGCTCTGGCCGGGCCATTTCCGCAGGTCAGGGTGTGCCCGACCGGTGGGGTCAGCGAGGCCAATGCGGCGACCTGGCTCGCCGAGCCGAATGTGCTGGCGGTCGGCGGTTCCTGGCTGTGCCCCGCGGCCGATATCCGCGCCGGCAATTGGGCCGGCATAACCGCCATGTGCGCGACGGCGATGAAAACGCTGAAAGCCGCCTGAAGATACGCTACATAACTCTCCGAACAGGAACAGGGAGATACAGCCATGACCGCCAGCATCGTGGGTTGGGCGCACACGCCATTCGGAAAGTTCGACGCGGAGACCGTTGAGGGTCTCGTGGTCAAGGTCGCCAACGAGGCGCTGGCTGACGCCGGCATCGCCGCGTCCGATGTCGACGAGATCATGCTCGGCCATTTCAACGCCGGCTTCTCGCCCCAGGATTTTACGGCCTCGCTGGTGCTGCAGGCCAATCCGGCGCTGCGCTTCAAGCCGACCACCCGGGTCGAGAATGCCTGCGCCACCGGATCGGCCGCCGTGCATCAGGGCATTCGCGCCATCGAAGCCGGCGCCGCGAAGATCGTGCTGGTGGTCGGCGTCGAGCAGATGACGAAGACGCCGGGCCCGGAGATCGGCAAGAACCTGCTCAAGGCGTCGTATCTGCCCGAGGATGGCGACACGGTCGGCGGCTTCGCCGGCGTGTTCGGTAAGATCGCGCAGGCCTATTTCCAGAAATACGGCGACCAGTCGGATGCGCTGGCGATGATCGCCGCCAAGAACCACAAGAACGGCGTCGCCAATCCCTATGCGCAGATGCGCAAGGATTTCGGCTTCGAGTTCTGCCGCGCCGAGAGCGACAAAAACCCGTTCGTCGCCGGACCCTTGAAGCGCACCGACTGCTCGCTGGTCTCGGACGGCGCCGCCGCGTTGGTGCTGACCGATGCCGAGACCGCCAAGACCATGGGCAAGGCGGTGAACATCCGCGCCACCGCGCATGCGCAGGATTTCCTGCCGATGTCGAAGCGCGACATCCTGCAGTTCGAAGGCTGCACCACGGCCTGGCAGCGCGCGCTGCAGAAGGCCGGCCTGCAGCTCTCCGATCTGTCCTTTGTCGAGACCCATGACTGCTTCACCGTCGCCGAGCTGATCGAATACGAAGCGATGGGCCTGACGCCGAAGGGACAGGGGGCGCGCGCGATCATGGAAGGCTGGACCCAGAAGGACGGCAAGCTGCCGGTCAATCCGTCCGGCGGCCTCAAGGCCAAGGGCCATCCGATCGGCGCCACCGGTGTCTCCATGCATGTGATGAGCGCGATGCAGCTCACGGGGCAGGCGCCCGAGGGCATGCAGCTCAAGAACCCGCAGATCGGCGGCATCTTCAACATGGGCGGCGCCGCGGTCGCCAACTACGTCTCGATCCTCGAGCCGGCGAAGTAGCTTGAACATTGCCGAATGGCTGGCGGCGACGGCACGGGCGCGTCCCGACGCGCCGGCGCTGCTGACCGGTTTCGATCTCGACGCCGACTACGCCACCTTTGCCCGCCGCGCCGCCTCGATCGGGGCGGCGCTGGCGCGCGATCACGGCGTTGCCGCGGGCGACCGCATCGCGCTGTTTGCGTCGAACTGCACGCAATATCTCGAATGCCTCTACGGCATCTGGTGGATCGGCGCCGCCGCGATCCCGATCAATGCCAAGCTGCACGGCCGAGAGGCGGCATGGATCTGCGGCAATGGCGGTGCCAAGCTCGCCTTCGTCTCCGATGACACGATCGGTGCGTTGAAAGAGGCGAAGGACGACTGCCCCGCCGGCATGACCATGCTGTCGGTCGACAGCGACGCTTACAAGACGATGCGAAGCGGCGAGGGCCCACCTGCGCCGCTGCCGCGCGAGAGCAACGATCTTGCCTGGCTGTTCTACACATCGGGCACCACCGGCCGTCCCAAGGGCGTGATGCTCAGCCACGGCAATCTGGTCGCGATGTCGCTGTGCTATCTCGCCGACGTCGATCCGGCGACGCCGCACGATGCCTCGCTCTATGCCGCGCCGATCTCGCATGGCGCCGGCCTCTACAATTTCCCGCATGTCCGGATGGGCGGCCGCCACGTCGTGCCGGAGTCCGGCGGCTTCGATCCGGATGAGGTGCTCAACCTCGGCCGCCAGCTCGACAATGTCGTGATGTTCGCGGCCCCCACGATGGTGCGCCGCCTGGTCGATGCCGCGAAGAAGCGCGGCGAGAACGGCGAGGGGCTGCGCACCATCATCTATGGCGGCGGTCCGATGTACACGGCCGACATCACCGATGCGATGGCGACGATGGGCCAGCGCTTCGTGCAGATCTATGGCCAGGGCGAGTCGCCGATGACCATCACGGCGCTGTCGCGCGGCTGGCACGCCCGGAGCGATCATCCGCGCTATCTCGAACGGCTGGCTTCGGTCGGGCTGGCGCAGAGCGTCGTCACCGTGCGCATCACCGACAGGGACGGCAACCCGCTGCCTGCCGGGGAGACCGGCGAGATCGAGGTCAAGGGCGCGACCGTGATGCTCGGCTACTGGAACAATCCCAAGGCCAATGCCGAGACGCTGAAGGACGGCTGGCTGCGCACCGGTGATGTCGGCCGGCTCGATGCCGACGGCTTCCTCACGCTGTCGGACCGCTCCAAGGACGTGATCATCTCCGGCGGCACCAACATCTATCCGCGCGAGGTCGAGGAAGCCCTGCTGACCCATCCCGATGTCCGCGAGGTCTCGGCCGTCGGCGTGCCGGATCCGGAATGGGGCGAGATCGTCGTCGCCTGCGTCGTGCTGGCCGACGGCGCCGCCGCCGACGACGGCAAGCTCGACGCGCATTGCCTCGCCTCGATCGCCCGCTTCAAGCGGCCGAAGCGCTATGTCTATCTCGGTGCACTGCCGAAGAACAATTATGGCAAGGTGCTGAAGACCGCGCTGCGGGAGATGCTGGCCAAAGGCATGGCCTAAATCGCGGCGAGGCTGGGTTGAATCGAAAACATCGAAAACAACCCCATGCACAGTAGGGATTGGGGTCACTAAAGCGGTTAAGGGATAGGCCGCCGCCTCCCGCCGCGCTAAGCTGCCCGTGCTTGTCACCGGGAGAACGGACCATGGGAATCGAGACGTCTCTGTCGCTGTCGGAAGTGAACGATCGCATCGCGATCCTCCGGGACAATATCAGGCAGCTGATCGAGCAGGCCGCGGGCGCAGCCGGCGCCGAAGTCGAGGAACGCATCGCCGAGCGGCTCGAGCAGCAGAATGCGGAACTGGAAAAGCTCCTGAAGGCGCGCGAGGTGATGACGGGGCAGTCGCCGGCATAAGGGCGGCGGTGAATCCGCTTGGTTTTGCCCACCCTGCGTTCCGCCGTACGGAAGCGGCCCGGCCGCAGCCATGCATACGCCCATACGCCCAGCGCAGCTTGATCTCTTGGAATAGCTCCCGTTACTAGCTCCATAACCACGACATCCGGGAGCGAACAGGACGATGGGACCACTGCAGGGTATCAAGGTCGTCGACATGACGACCGTGCTGATGGGACCCTACGCCACGCAGATGCTGGGCGATTACGGCGCCGACGTCATCAAGGTGGAATCGCCCGATGGCGACGTGACGCGGCAGATCGGCCCAACGCGGCATCCCGGCATGGGACCGGTGTTCCTCAACACCAACCGCAGCAAGCGCTCGGTTTGCCTCGATCTGAAGAAGCCGGCGGGGCGCGAGGCGGTGCTGCGGCTGATCGCGAAGGCCGACGTGCTGGTCTACAATGTGCGCCCGCAGGCGATGGCGCGGCTGCAGCTCGGCTATGACGTCGTTTCCAAGGTCAACCCGCGGCTGATCTATGCCGGCGTGTTCGGCTTCGGCCAGGAGGGACCTTATGCCGCCAAGCCCGCCTATGACGATCTGATCCAGGGCGCGACCGCGCTGCCGGCGCTGATGGCCCAAACGTCGGACGGCGTGCCGCGCTACGTACCGAATGCGCTGGTCGATCGCATCGTCGGCCTCACCGCGGTCGGCGCGATCTGCGCGAGCCTCGTGCATCGCGACCGCACCGGGCAGGGCCAGCGCGTCGACATCCCGATGTTCGAGACCATGGCCGGCTTCGTCATGGGCGATCACATGGGCGGCCTGACTTACGATCCGCCGCTCGACAAGGGCGGCTATGCGCGCCATCTGTCGCCGGACCGGCGGCCGTACAAGACGCTCGACGGCTATATCTGCGTGATCGTCTACAACGACAAGCAGTGGGAGAACTTCTTCAAGGCGACCGGCCGCGACGATCTGCGCAGCGATCCGAAATTCGCGACCTTCGCCGGCCGTGCCACCAATATCGATGTCGTCTACGCCGAGCTCGCCCGCATCCTGCAGACCAAGACCACCGCAGAGTGGAACGAGATCCTCGAAAAGGCCGACGTGCCGGTGATGCCGATGCACGATCTCGAGAGCCTGCTGGAGGACCCGCATATGGTCGCGACCGGCGTCTTCCCCGTGGTCGATCATCCGACCGAGGGGCGGATCCGCAGCATGACGCCGTCGGCGCGGTGGTCGGAGACCAAGGTCGAGCCGAGCCGGCTGGCGCCGCGGCTCGGCGAGCACAGCGCGGAGATCTTGCGGGAGGCAGGTTTCTCCACCGAGGAGATCGCGGCGATGGTGCGCGACGGCGCCGCCAAAGCGGTGCAGGCATAGGAGCACGACAGATGGATTTCGCACTCTCCGCCAACCAGGAATCGATCCGCGATGCCGTCGCCAAGATCTGCTCGCGCTTTGACGAAGCCTACTGGCTGAAGAAGGACAAGGAGGGCGGCTATCCGGCCGACTTCCACCGCGCGCTGGCCGATGCCGGCTGGCTCGGCATCTGCATCCCCGAGGAGTATGGCGGCTCCGGGCTCGGCATCACCGATGCCGCGATCATGATGCGCACGATCTCCGAATCCGGCGCCGGCATGTCCGGCGCGTCCGCGGTGCATATGAACGTGTTCGGGCTCAATCCGGTGGTGGTGTTCGGCACCAGGGAACAGTGCCAGCGCATGCTGCCGCCGATCATCGACGGCCGCGACAAGTCCTGCTTCGCGGTGACCGAGCCCAATACCGGCCTCAACACCACGCAGCTCAAGACCCGTGCGGTGCGCCAGGGCGACAAATACATCGTCAACGGCCAGAAGGTGTGGATCTCGACCGCGCAGGTCGCCAACAAGATCCTGCTGCTCGCGCGCACCACACCGCTGGAGGAGGTGCGCAGCCCGACCCATGGCCTCAGCCTGTTCTACACCGATTTCGACCGCAAGCGCGTCACCGTGCACGAGATCGAGAAGATGGGCCGCAAGCCGGTCGATTCCAACGAGCTGTTCTTCGAGAATTTCGAGATCCCGGTCGAAGACCGCATCGGCGAGGAGGGCCGCGGCTTCGAATACATCCTGCACGGCATGAATCCCGAACGCATCCTGATCGCGGCCGAAGCCGTCGGCCTCGGCCAGATCGCGCTGAAGCGGGCGTCGGAATACGCCAAGGGTCGCATCGTGTTCAACCGTCCGATCGGCATGAACCAGGCGATCCAGCATCCGCTGGCGAAGTGCTGGATGGAACTGGAGGCCGCTTGGCTGATGGTGCTGCGCGCCGGCTGGCAGTATGACCAGAACCTGCCCTGCGGCCCCGCGGCGAACTCCGCAAAATATCTCGCGGCGGAAGCCGGCTTCCATGCCTGCGAGCAAGCGGTGATGACCCATGGCGGCTTCGGCTACGCCAAGGAGTATCACGTCGAGCGCTACCTGCGGGAATCGCTGATCCCGCGCATCGCGCCGATCAGTCCGCAGCTGATCCTCAGCTTCATCGGCGAGAAGGTGCTCGGCCTTCCGAAGTCGTATTGAGATGACGCAAGTCATTGTAGGTTGTCATTCCGGGATGGTCCGAAGGACCAGACCCGGAATCTCGAGATTCCGGGTTCGATGCTTCGCATCGCCCCGGAATGACGCTCTGAGATAGGTGCGCTGACATGAGCTTCGTCACCGGCGTCGGCCTCACGTCCTACGGCAAACATGAGGGCCTGTCCTCGCTAGACCTGATGAGCAAGGCGGCTGAGCTTGCGATCTCCGATGCCGGGCTGAAGCGCTCCGACATCGACGGCATCCTGTGCGGCTACTCCACGGTCTCGCCGCACATCATGCTGGCCACGGTCTTCGCCGAACACTTCGGCATTCGCCCGTCTTACGCGCACGCCGTGCAGGTCGGCGGCGCCACCGGGCTTGCGATGACCATGCTGGCGCATCACCTGGTCGACGCCGGTGTTGCAAAACACGTGCTGGTGGTCGGCGGCGAGAACCGACTGACCGGGCAGAGCCGCGACGCCTCGATCCAGGCGCTGGCCCAGGTCGGGCATTCCGATTACGAGGTGACGCTGGGGCCGACGATCCCGGCCTATTACGGTCTGGTCGCGACGCGCTACATGCATGAATACGGCCTCACGCAGGAAGACCTTGCCGAGTTCGCGGTGCTGATGCGCAAGCACGCGCTGACGCATCCCGGCGCGCAATTCCACGAGCCGATCACGGTTGCCGACGTGATGGCCTCCAAGCCGGTGGCGATGCCGCTCAAATTGCTCGACTGCTGCCCGGTGTCGGACGGCGGTGCGGCCTGCGTGATCAGCCGCGAGCCGACCGGCGAGCGGCAGGTCCGCGTCCGCGGCTGCGCCCAGGCGCACACCCATCAGCACGTCACCGCAGCGCCTGCGCTCAGTGAGCTCGGCGCCGAGATTTCGATCACGAAAGCGAAAGACGTGTCGGGCGTCGCGATCCCGGACGTGCGCTACGCCGCGGTCTATGACAGCTTCACGATCACGCTCGCGATGCTGCTGGAGGATCTCGGCCTTGCCGGGCGCGGTGAGGCGGCGGCGCGGGTGCGTGCCGGCTATTTCAATCAGGATGGCGAGATGCCGCTCAACACCCATGGCGGCCTGCTCAGCTACGGCCATTGCGGCGTCGGCGGCGCGATGGCGCATCTGGTCGAGACCCATCTGCAGATGACCGGCCGCGCCGAAAATCGTCAGGTGCGCGACGCCTCGGTGGCGCTGCTGCACGGCGACGGCGGGGTGCTGTCGTCACATGTCAGCATGTTCCTGGAGCGCGTGCGATGAGCGGACCGATCGTGGACTGGACCAAGGGCACTGAAGCCATCGTCTACCAGACCTGCAACGGTTGCGGCGCGCGGCAATATTTCCGCCGCGGCTTCTGTGCCGCCTGCGGTTCGCCCGATCTTGCCGAGCATCGCGCGAGCGGGGCGGGGACGGTGTATGCGACCTCGCTGGTCTGCCGCGCCGCGACGCCGGAGACGCGGGCGCATGTGCCGTACAACATCGTGCTTGTCGATGCCGACGAGGGCTTTCGCATGATGGCCCATGGCGACCACGGCCTTGCCATCGGCGACAAGGTCGCGGCGCGCTTCACGCAATTCGCGGGACGGCTGGTTCCGTATTTCGCAAAGGCGAAATGAGGGGCTGAACGATCCAGTCAGAACGCAAGACCAGGCTGAACAGGTTCGCTCTTGCCCCTCATAGTTTGCGGATAACCTGTTTGGGCATGATCTTTCGGAAAACCGCTACACACTTTTCCGGATCATGCCTCAGTGCCAATAAAAGATGAAGCTGGCGATGACGAGCATTGCCGTCACCGCCAGCATTTGCGCAAGCGCTTCCGAGGCCGCCCTCTTGGTGGCTTCCTTCATGCGTTTCCCCTAGACTTGGGCGTGACTCATCGTTGCGCGAATTGCGCGCAAGACGGCCGGATTTTTTACTCGGAACACCCCGCGTCGAGTATTCGCTTTTGACGAGTCCCCACTCAGCGAATATCGACTGTGACAGCGTTGTCTGGGAATGCGGCGGCAATTTGACTCGCGCGTGTTGCTCCTGCGACAGCAGCCCGTCCAGAGCGCTTTCGAGCGAAGTGGATGCCAGTTCGAGTGAAGAAAACGCGTCAAAACAAGGATCTAGAGCTCCGTTCCGATTTCATCGGAACGGAAAAAGCTCTAGTGTTTCGGAACCCGACAAAAACGACAGCAAGATCAAGGTTAGGAAATGGCCCGTATCGACTACTTCGATCCCGCAAAGGCAAGCCCGCGGACCCGCGAGATCCTCGACAAAAACCGCAACGCCAACATCTTTCGCATGATGGCGCATTCGCCAAGTTACTTTGAGCAGTATTGCCGGCTCGGCGGCGCGATCCGCCACAAGGGCGAGCTCGATCCCGTCGTCCGCGAGCTTGCGATCACGCGCACCGGCATTCTCTGCGAGGCGCCCTACGAGATCGTCGCGCACAAGCGCATCGGCAAGAATGTCGGCGTCACCGACGAGCAGAACGCCGCGCTTGAGGACTGGCAGTCCGCGACCTGCTTCAACGAGGTGCAGCGCGCGGCGCTCGCCTTCACCGACGAGATCGTCAAGCTGAAGAAGCCGACCGACGCGACCTTCAGGGCGATCGCGGTGAAGCTGACGCCGGCCGCGCTGATCGAGCTGCAACTCTCGGTCGGGTTCTACATCATGACGTCGAAATTTCTCGAGACGTTCGAGATCGACATGCAGCCGGTGACGGAAGTGGTGAGCTGAGCGGATCGCGTCGCGGAGTCCTTCGCCTCGCCCCGCCTGCGGGGAGAGGCCGGAGCGCATGCAGCGAAGCGGAATGCGGTCCGGGTGAGGGGGAATCTCCGCGAGTCTAACTCGAAGTTATTTTGCGGATGCAGCCCCTCACCCTGACCCTCTCCCCGCGAAGGGCGGGGAGAGGGAGAACAGAGAGACCTACCCCGACGTCAGCAGATCGACCTTGGCATTCGCCACGATCAGCCGATCGGCGAGGATCTGCGCGAGGTTGCGCATGATCCGCTCGCCGGCGCGCGGATGTCGCTCGCGGAAGCGCTCGAAATCCTCGATCGTCACTTCGTAGGTGGTCGCCGACATGTCGGCGACCACGTTCGCGACCCGCTTCGGCTCCAGCAGCGCCATCTCGCCGAACGCCATGCCGGCAGTCAGCGTTGCGAGCCGGATGCCGTCCGGCAGGGTGACGTGGACCACGCCGCTGCGGAGGAAGAACAGCGAGGTGGCCTCGCTGCCCGCGGCGATAACCTTTTCATTCTGCTGGTAGGTCCGGACCGTGCAAAGCGAGGTGAGATCGGCGATCTCGGCTTCGCTCAATCCGGCGAGCAGCGGCTGCTCGGAAAGCTCCGTGGTCTCGAGGAAGTCGATCGAGCCGCCATAGCGGTAGACGATCTGGTCCTCGGCCCACTCGATCGCGGTGTCGAGCAGATAGAAATCCCTGATATTGCCGAGCCGCCTGGTCCACTCGCTGATCGTGGCCCATTCGCGCGAGGTCCGCTTGATGCCGGAGAGGATCACGGTGACGCCGAGCTCGGCGAGCTCCTGGAACGCTTCGGCCACCAGCCTTGCGCCGGCACGGGTCGTCGCGGTGACGCGGCGCAAATCGAAGATCACGAATTCGGGCCGCGGGCTGCCGGCGAGGCGGCGCGAGACATAGTCGACATTGGAGAGCGACAGGGTGCCGACCAGCTCGATCACACGAACCTCCTGGAAGTGCCTTGCCAGGATCTCTTGCTCCTGCGGCCGGCGCACCCGCCGCGACGGGTTCTTGCCGATATTGTAGTCGGCAATGATGCTGTGGCGGGCGTCGTCGCTGCGGTTCAGTATATGCAGGTCGTAATGCGCCGACAGCGTCTCGCACACCTTGATGCCGCGCACGCTGTTGCCGTGCTTGTCGAGTTTTGGCGAATAGCTGCCGAGCCCGAGCCGCGCCGGCAGCGCCGCCAGAATGCCGCCGCCGACGCCGCTCTTGGCGGGGATGCCGACGCGGTAGATCCATTCGCCGGCGTAGTCGTACATGCCCGACGAGGTCATCACCGACAGCGTGCGCGCGATGGCGTAGGGCGTCACGACCTGCTCCTCGGTCAGCGGGTTGATGCCGCGATTGGCGAGCGTTGCCGCCATCACGGCGGTGTCGCGCGCGGTGACCAGGATGGAGCATTGCCGGAAATAGACGTCGAGCACCGCAGGCACGTTCTCGGTGATCACGCTGTTGGTGCGCAGCAAATAACCGATCGCCCGGTTGCGGTCGCCGGTGGCGCTCTCGGAGGCGTAGACCGCCTCGTCGACATCGAGCTCTCGGCCGGCGAAGCGGCCGAGCGCCTGGCGGATGTAGTCGAACGCGCCGTCGCCCTTGTCGGCGTGGAGCAGACCGGAGCAGGCGATCGCGCCGGCATTCACCATCGCATTGAACGGATGGTTCTCGGCATTGAGCCGGATCGAGTTGAAGGGGTCGCCGGACGGCTCGACGCCGATCACGCTTTCCACCCGCTCGGCGCCCAGCGTGTCCAGCGCCAGCGCGAACACGAACGGCTTCGACATCGACTGGATGGTGAACGGCACCCTGGTGTCGCCGACCTCGTAGACGTGGCCGTCGAGCGTCGCCAGGCTGATGCCGAAATGGGCAGGGTCGGCCTTGCCGAGCTCGGGGATGTAGTCGGCCACCGTGCCGGCGGCCTCCGGCAGGAAGTCTGCGTAACACGTGTGCAGAAACCGCAGCAGCGGCGGCTTGGAGCTGGACCAGGCCGTGGTGGTGGCGGTGACGGGAGGAGGCGATCGTTTCATCGCCTCCTGTTGTGCAACGCAATCAAGGCGCGCGCAACTGGTTCGGAACCAGCGCCTGACGGCGGACCAGCAGCAAGGCGATCAGCACCGTCGGGGCGAGGATCGCGAGCCCCAGCAGCGACACCTGCAGCTGCGACAGCGGGTTGATGCCGCCGCCGGGCGTCGCGAGCACGAAGCCGCCGATCACCAGCAGCACCCGGAGCGGCCATTCCAGGGCACCGGCGCCGCGAAGGTCGCCGACGAACGCCTGATAGCCCTGGATGCCGCCGCAGATGAACAGGGTGCCGCACGCCGCGAGCGCCATCAGGCCGAGGCCGGCGAGATAGGGGCTCGGTCCCTGCATCACCAGCGCCGGGTTCAGCACGAAGAAGAACGGGATGAAATAGATGATGCTGCCGACCCACATCGATTCCCATCCGGTCTTCATCGCGGGCGAGCCGGCGATACCGGCCGCAGCGAAGGAGGCGATCGCCACCGGCGGCGTGATCGACGACAGCATGCCCCAATAGAAGATGAACATGTGCACCGCCATCCGGTTCAGCCCGAGCTTCTCCAGCGCGGGCGCGACCAGGATGGCGAGGAAGATGTAGCAGGCGGTGGTGGTCAGCCCGAGGCCGAGGATCAGGCTGGTGAAGGCGCACATCACGAGCAGCAGGAACGCGTTGTCGCCCGCAAGCGTCAAAAGATCGTTGGCGAGGCTCGAGACCACGCCGGTCATCGAGAACGCCCCGATCAGCAGACCGCAACCGGCGAGGATGCCGACCAGCTCGACGAAGGTGCGGCCATTGACCTCGAGGAATTTTCCGATCGTCCCGAGCGTCCAGCGGCTCTCCTTGGAGAAGATCTGGTTGAGCACCAGCAGCAGCGCGGTGGCGTAGAACGGCGCGTGGCTTTCGCGCTTGAAATACAGCAGCATCACGATCAATAGCGCGATGACGAAGACGTAGTACCAGCCGTTCTTGATCGTATCCATCACGCGCGGCAGCTCGGCGCGCGGAATGCCCTTCAGCCCGTGGCGCGCGGCGTAGGAGTCGACCTGCATGAACAGGCCGACATAGTAGAGCGCCGCAGGAATGATCGCGGCCACCGCGACCTCCGCGTAGCTGATGTTGAGGAACTGCGCGATCACGAACGCGGTGGCGCCCATCACCGGCGGCGCCAGCACGGCGCCGGTGGAGGCGCAGGCCTCGATCGCGCCGGCATAGGAGGCGCGGAAGCCGCTCTTCTTCATGACCGGGATCGTCATCGTGCCGGCGGTCAGCACGTTGGAGACGATCGAGCCCGACATCATGCCGAGCAGGCCGGACGCGAAGATGCAGACCTTGGCGGCACCGCCGCGGAACGTGCCGCACAGCGCGAAGGCGAGGTTGATGAAGAATTTTCCGGCACCGGTCATCATCAGCGCGGTGCCGAACACCAAAAAGCCGATCACGGTGTCGGCGAAGGCCTGGATCGGAATGCCGAGCAGGCTCTCGCCGGACAGCACGTGATAGGCGGTGGTCTGGTCGAGCGTGAGCTGCGAGCCGCGGAACGGGCCGAGCCAGCTGGCCTCGGCGAACAGCGGATAGACGGTGAAGGGCAGCACGCTGAGCAGGAGGCTCCAGCCGCCGGTCCGGCGCAGCGCCTCCATCAGCATCACCCACATCACGAGGCCGGCGATGATGACGTTCCTCGGGGCGCCGTCGGACTCCCAGCCATATTGCGCCGCCTTGCGCACGTTCAGCATCAGCCAGATCGAGGCGGCGAAGGTCGCCACGGCAAGCGCGAGATCGTACCAGGGGATGCGGTTCAGCGGCGCGCGCTCCGATCCGGGGAAGATCAGGAACGTGAAGGGCAGCATCAGCGCGATCAAGAGATAGAAATATTCGGTGTTGAGCTGGGTGTAGTCGATGAAGAAGCGCAACGAGAATTGCTGGTTGATGCAGAGCAGGATGGTTGCGGCGGTTGCGACCACCAGCGCCCAGCGCCACACCCCGCGCAGGGTGCGCACGCGCGTGACCTCGGCCTCCTGCAGATTGTCGAGACCGGCATGCGGATCTTCAAACTCGATTCTTTTCGCAGGCGCAGCCGCGGCGTTCTCGGGCATTACGCATCCCCCAATGTTGTCCGTTTTGCCCGTAGCCTAGAGCATGATCCGGAAAAGTGCGAAGCGGTTTTCCGGAAGCACCATGCTCAGGCGGGCTGAAGCGCGATGACGATTAACCCGATCTCATCGCGCGTTGGCGGGTCTCACTCAAAGCCATTGGGCATATTGGCTTTCGCAAGCGCGGCCGCGCGCGCCTTCATCCAGCCATCGAGGAAGGCCTTGTCGTCCGACGGCGGGTTCGACTTGCCGTAATCCGTCCAGGCGGCGGCCAGCACCTCCTGGCGTTTGTAAAGCGCGTTGTTATGCGCCTCCTGCTCGTCGCTCCAGTGGCCGGTTTCCTTGAGCGCCTTCACCGCGCCGGGATGCACGGGGACGACCCAGTTCTTGGTCTGCCGGTCGGCACCGAGCCCGGCGGCGCCGGGCGCCGAATCCTTGTAGGCGTCGTAGTTGACGATCATCGCCTTGGTGATCGCATAGATCTGGTCGACCGGCTGCGCGGCATAGGCGACGAAGATCGGGTAAGGGTAATTGCCGAGCTGGATCGGCTTGTCCGGCGAGATGCCGGCGCCGCAGGTTGCGGTTTGCGGGAAGAAGAACGAGCCGACCTTTTTCACCCGTGCCCAGCCTTCCTTGTCGTCGGCGGGCAGCGGCGGCCACATCAGGCCGCGCGGCGAGGTCTCGGCTTCCTTGGCCGGGCCGGTGATCGTGGTGCCGAAGGCGGCGTCGGTGTCGTTGTTGATCAGGCCTTTCCACATCGCGCCGTAGCTTGCGAACTCGACGATCTTGACGTCCTTCTGGGTGAGGCCGCCGAACGCGAGCATCGCGAGCGAGTTCTGGTTCAGCGCCGGCGAGCCGACCACGAAGCCGACGCGCTTGCCGCGAAGGTCCTTCATTTCCTTGACGCCGGCATCGGCTGCCACGCCAAGCGCGCCGCAATTGCAGTCGACCGACGACAGCATGAGCTGCAGCGGCTGCGGGCCCCATTCCTTGGCGCCGAACTCGAACACGCCTTCCTGCGCGAAATAGGTCCCCGATCCCATCGCCGAGGAGACCGCGCGCTTGGCGCGCAGCGGCGCGAGCCGTGCGACGTCGTTGCCGGCCGGCAGCACGCGGACGTCGGTGCCGTATTTGTCCTTCATCATCTTGCCGACGCCGACCGCGATGTTAAAGCCGGCGGTGCCGGTGTCGTAGGCGGTCACTGCCATGGTCGGCGGCAGCTTGATGTCCTCGGCCGAGGCGGGCAGGGCAGCGAAGATCGAAATGCCGGCAAGAGCGGCAGGCGCGAGCGCCATCAGCCGATGGATCATAATTCCTCCCTTTGTTTCGCTGTGCGAAACTTTTCCGGGCGGGATGATTGCATCGTGATCCGGCGATGGCAACGCTACCTCCGGCGCAAGCCGGCGATTTCGGCCGCTGCATCACCGGACAGATTGTCGCGGCCGGATGGCAGGGGTGGGATCTCAGGTCTCGACGATCGCAACCGCCTGGCCTTCGGCGATGACATCGTCGATCTTGACCAGAATCGACTTGATTTTGCCTGCTGTCGTCGACGTGACCGGTATTTCCATCTTCATCGCTTCGACGAACGCAATCTCGTCGCCATTGCCGATGCTGCTGCCGGTCTCGACAGGAAGCGCGCAAACGCGCCCGGCAACTTCGGTCACAACCTTGATCTCTGGCATTCCACTCTCCGATACCGTCTTGCGGAAATTTCATCCGGCGAACGGCTTTTTGTTGTGGCGGCAGATTGCCTGAGGTAGCTTCTTCTGCAAGTGGAATTTTATTCCGCAGGACGGAATGGAGCCAAACAGATGGGAAGGCGCTCGGAACGGCTTAGCAGGCAGGGAATGCTCGCCAGCGAGACAGGCGATGGCGATGTCATCCAGGTGGTGTCGCGCGCCTTCGATGTGTTGCGGTGCTTCGAGGGGCACGAGGCCCGGCTCGGCAATCTCGAGATCTCGAACCGCTGCGGCCTGCCGCGTTCGACGGTGTCGCGACTGACACACACGCTGACGCGGATGGGACAGCTCGTCTATCTGCCGCGCGACCAGAAATATCGCATCGGCCCGAGCGCGGTCGCGATGAGCACCACGATGATGAAGGGGCTGCAGCTGCGCAATCTGATCCGGCTGCGCCTGCAGGATGTCGCCGATCAGTTGCCCGGCACGGTGGGCTTCGTCATCCCTGACCGCTTTCACCTGGTCTATCTGGAGTTCGCCCGCGCGGCCAACGCGCTCGGCCTGCATGAGGCCACCGGCAGCCGGATCTCGATGGCGACCACCGCGGCCGGTCACGCCTATACGGCTGCGCTCGATCCCGCGATCGGCGACGCGCTGATCGCCGAGATGGAAGGCGAGTTGCCCGACAGCGCCAAGATGCTGACGCCGCGCATCGAGGCCAACCGCCGCCATTTGCAGGAGCACGGCTACGTCGTCGCCTGCGGCCTGTGGAGCCCGCACATCAACGGCGTCGCGGTGCCGCTGTGGTCGCCGCAGTATCAGACCTATGTGGTCACCACGATCGGCTTGCTCTCGGCGATGTATGACGAGGCGCGGCTGCATCGCGAGGTCGCACCGCAAATGGTCGAACTCGCCGCCGCACTCGGCAGCCTGCTCGAAGGCGCCGACGGCGACATCTTCAGCAATCGGATCGAGCGCAAGTCGCTTCCGGTGACCGCCCATAACAACAACAAAATCATCAAGACGGGAGCAGTGAATGAACTGGAAGCCGGAACTCGACGACCTCGCCCGCCGCGAAGCGTTCGCGCGGGAGATGGGAGGCGTTGACAAGGTCAAGCGGCAACGCGACCAGGGCCGGCTCACGGTTCGTGAGCGTATCGACAAGCTCGTCGACCAGAACAGCTTCCACGAGGTCGGTGCCATCTCCGGCATCGCCGAATATGACGAGAGCAACGAACTCAAGCATCTGACGCCGGCGAACTGCGTGTTCGGCCGCGCCAGGGTCGACGGCCGCACCGTCGTCGTGGTCGGCGACGACTTCACCGTGCGCGGCGGCTCGGCGGATGCATCGATTTCCGCCAAGCCGTTGATGGCGGAGGAGATGGCGCACGACTTTCGCCTGCCGATCGTTCGCGTGATCGAGGGCTCGGGCGGCGGCGGCTCGGTGAAGACGATCGAGACCAGGGGCGCGGCCAATCTGCCCGGCGGCGTCGGCGGCACGCGCTGGTACTGGTACACGACCGCCAATTTGGCCCGCGTGCCGGTGGTCGGTCTCGGGCTCGGCTCGGTCGCGGGCCTCGGTGCCGCGCGGCTTGCCGCCACGCATTACTCGGTCATGACCAAGAGCTCCGCGATGTTCGTCGCCGGCCCGCCGGTGGTGAAGCGCCTGGGGCAGGATCTGACCAAGCAGGAGCTCGGCGGCGCCGACATCCAGACTCGCGCCGGCGCGATCGACCAGGCCGTCGAGACCGAAGAGGAGGCGTTCGACTATGCGCGGCGTTTCCTGTCCTATCTGCCGTCGTCGGTCTACGACCTGCCGCCGACCATTCCCTGCACCGACGATCCGGAACGCGCCGAGGAGTCGCTGCTGAAGGCCGTGCCGCGCAACCGCCGGCAGGTCTACAAGATGCGACCGATCATCGATGCCGTCGTCGACAAGGGCTCGTTCTTCGAGGTCGGCACCAATTTCGGCCGGCCGGTGATCACCGGATTGGCGCGGATCGAGGGCAGGGCGGTGCTGCTGCTCGCCAGCGATCCCTTCCACTATGGCGGCTCGTGGACCGCGGACGCCTGCCAGAAGGTGGTGCGCTGGGTCGACTTCGCCGAGACCTTCCATCTGCCGGTGGTCTACCTGATGGACTGCCCGGGCTTCATGATCGGGCTTGAGGCGGAGAAGACGGCGACCATCCGCCACGGCGTGCGGGCGATGGCGGCGGTCAACCAGAGCACGGTGCCCTGGTGCACCATCATCATCCGCAACGCCTTCGGCGTGGCCGGCGTGGTGCATCAGCCGGCCAACCGCTTCTCGATGCGCTATGCGTGGCCGTCGGCCTATTGGGGCTCGCTGCCGCTGGAGGGCGGCATCGAGGCGGCCTATCGCGCCGAGATCGATGCGGCCGCCGATCCCGCCGCCAAGCTGCGCGAGATCGAGGACCGCCTCAACAAGCTGCGCTCGCCGTTCCGCTCGGCCGAGAAGTTCTGGGTCGAGGAGGTGATCGATCCGCGCAAGACGCGCTCGCTGCTCTGCGAGTTCGCGCGCCTCGCCGAACCGATCCGCAAGGCCGGGCCGCCGAGCAACATGTCGACGCGGCCGTAAGCGGCTCCTCAATCGTCATTGCGAGCGTAGCGAAGCAATCCATATCACCATGTGCTGAGGTATGGATTGCTTCGTCGCTGCGCTCCTCGCAATGACGACACGTATTTACTCCGCCTCGCGATGCACGTCGTGGATCACGATGCCCATGCCGTTCTCGGGCATCTTGATCCATTCGCGCCGCTTCAGCGAGCGCTTGGTGTCCTCGTGCCCGCTCACCCAGTGCTCGCGCATCGAGGTGCCGGAAAATTCGTGGTCCTTGGCGTCGCCCTCATAGGCCTTCTGCTGATAGATCAGCTGCAACAGCGTGATGCCCGGCAGCCGGGCGTTTGCCTTCTTGAGCTGGCGCTCCTCGTCCGAGAGCTGATCGTCGGGGATTTTTCCCAGCGCATTGTGCAGGGCGGTGCGCAGATTGTAGGTCTTGCGATAGACGTCGGTGTTGTAGCGGGTACGCGACGAATACATGATGTCCTTGTGCCGGGCCATCACGTCCTGGATGTCGCGCGGCAGCGCACCGCGCGCCGAGAACAGGTCGACCTGGAACACCAGCGAATTCATGTTGTCTTCCTGGTCGAGCAGATGCTGCAGCGGCGTGTTGGACACGATGCCGCCGTCCCAGAAATGATCGGTGCCGACCTTCACCATCGGCAGCGCCGGCGGCAGCGCGCCGCTCGCCATGATGTGCTCGGGAATGATCTCGTCATGGGCATTGTCGAAATAGATGAAGTTGCCGGAGAGCACGTTCACGGCGCCGACCGCAAAGCGCATCTTCTTGGAGTTGATGCGGTCGAAATCGACCAGCTCGAGCAGCGATTCACGTAAAGGCGTGGTGTCGTAGTAGCTGGTGGCGGTGCGCGCGCCGGCCGGGCTGAACCACGGATTAGCCTGGTGCGGGGTGAAGAAGCCGGGTTGTCCGAGCGTCGTCGTCAGCAATGAGCTGGTGAAATTGCGCGCCTTGCGGAAGATGTCGCCGTCCGGGGTGTAGTGCCAGATCTTGCGGCTGGTGATGCGATCCCAGAACGTGTGCAGCCGTTCCAGCCGCTTGTCGGGCGGATTGCCGGCGATGATCGCCGAGTTGATCGCGCCGATCGAGACGCCGCACACCCAGTCGGGCTCGATGTTGGATTCATGCAGCGCCTGATAGACGCCGGCCTGATAGGCGCCGAGTGCGCCGCAGCCCTGCAGGACCAGGGCGACGCGATCGCAGCCTTCCGGACGCCAGCCCGGCGTCGCGTGATCGATATCGTCGAAATGCGGGGTTCGCGCGTCCATATCAGACACTCCAAAAATTCGCGGCGAGAATTCAGCGCGCCGATGACGCCGTGATGACAATTGCGGCGGACGCGCAAGGCGCATCCGGCATGGCTGCCTGCATGGTTAGCATTGGCCCCAGCAGCGCGACGCGGGTCACGCAAGCGCAACCGCGGTCATGCGCCTGACGGAAATTCCTCACATCGCTGTCAATCTCGGCCGCTAGCTTCCGCGCAAACTTTTCAAACAGGGGGTTATTGCGATGCGCAGGGAAGATCTGCTCAAGCTTCCGTCGATGCCGGCCGCCGGTCCGAGCTATCCCGCCGGTCCGTATCGCTTCATCGATCGCGAATTCCTCGTCATCACCTATGAGACCGATCCGGAGTTGATCCGCGCCGGCCTGCCCGAGCCGCTGGAGCCGATCGAGCAGGCGATCGTGCATTACGAATGGATCAAGATGCCCGACAGCTCCGGCTTCGGCAGCTACACCGAGTCCGGCCTCGTGATCCCCGCGCGTCTGCATGGCGAAGAGGTCAACTTCGTCTGCCAGATGTATCTCGACGATGATCCGCCGATCGCGGCCGGCCGCGAGATCTGGGGCTTTCCGAAGAAGTACGCTCATCCCAAGCTCGAGATCGTCAAGGACACGCTGACCGGCACGCTGGAATATGCCGGCCAGCTCGTTGCGATGGGCACGATGGGCTACAAGCACGAGAGCATGGCGGGCAATGGCGACGTCACCCGCGCGACGCTGTCGAAGACGCAAGTTAATCTGAAGATGATCCCCGGCGTCGACGGCCATCTCGAGGTCTGCCAGCTGGTCGCGATCAACCTGACCGACATCGTGGTCAAGGGCTCCTGGATCGGACCCGGCCGGCTGCATTTGGTGCCGCATGTCAATGCACCGGTCGCCGATTTCCCGGTCAAGCGTGTCGTCGGTGCGCATCACTTCCTCGCCGACCTGACGCTGCCGTTCGGCCGCGTCGTGCACGACTACAACAAGGAGGCCACGGAAGCGGCGGCGCCGACCGGTCTTGCGGCGGAGTAGGGCGGTCGCTGACATAAAACTGTAACAGGCGCGTCCTCCTATGTTGCGTCGAAGGGACGCGCTTGCTCAGCGTTACGCGTGGGCGAGGTCTTGAACATGTCATTTCGCGCGGTTGCGTTATCGATTGCCTTGGGGGCGGGCCATGCTGGCTGATCCACCTCCCGCTCCGGTCGGGTCGCTGCTGACCCGCGAGGCGGTCCCCGGTCTGGTCTGGGCGTTCCGCCTGCATCACGACGGCCGTGCCGAGGCGCTTCCGATCGATGCGCCGATCGAGCCGAGCCACGACGGAAGGTTGTGGCTGCACTTCAACCTGACCGACGTCCGCACCCGGCCATGGCTTGCCAACATGCACATCCCGCAGCTGGCGCGGGACCTCTTGCTGTCGAATGACAATTTCCAGCAGATCCACGTCGTCGACAATTGCGTCTACGGCGTGTTTTCCGATCTGGTGCGGGATATCGACGCCGCGACCCGGGAGACCGGCTTTCTCCGCTTTGCGATGACCGAACGCCTCCTGGTCAGCGGCCGCCATCAGGCGCTGTGCTCCGCCGATGCGACGCGCCGCGTGCTCGAGGGCGGCCATCGCGTCGGCAGCGTCGCGGCACTGCTGGAGAAGATCGTCGACGAGATCGCCGACACCATGGACCGCATGGCGGACAAGATCGGCACCGATATCGACGCGATCGAGGAGCGGGTGCTCGCCGAGGATACCGGATCGGAGCTGCGCAAGAATCTGAGCCGGATGCGCCGCACCTGCGTGCGACTGCATCGCCAGCTCGCCGGCCTGCGCGTGCTGTTTCACCGGCTCGAGCAGAAGAACACCGACAATCTCAGCCCGGCGCTGCGGCTGCAGGCCGGCAAGCTCGCGCAGCGGCTCGACGGTCTCGACCACGACATCGTCGAACTGCACGAGCGCAGCCGCCTGCTCGAGGAGGAGCTGCGCTTCAAGCTCGAGGAGGAGAGCAACAAGCACCTCCATGCCTTGTCCGTCGTCACCATGATGCTGCTGCCGCCGACGCTCGTCACCGGCATCTTCGGCATGAACACCAAGGGATTGCCGTTGACCGACGTCGACAGCGGGTTCCTGGTCGCGGCCGGCCTTCTGATCGGGTCGGCGCTGCTGGCTTATCTGCTGATGCGGCGGCTCGGCATCGTCAAATAGCGCGAGCGCACCGCGGTATTCCCGATGTGCAGAGTTCTTTCCGGCGCGATGTTGGTGGCCGCGGCCCTCGCGCTCGGCGCGCCGGCGCATGCGGAGGACAAGCTCGTCGCCGACCGGATTGCGGATACGCGGGCTGCGCTCGAGCAGGCCGGCTACCAGTTCAGCCTGACCTATATCGGTGAGGGGTTTTCCAACGTCTCCGGCGGCGTCAGCAACGGCGCGGCCTATACCGGCCGTCTCGATCTCGGCACCACCATCGACCTCGAGAAGGCGATGGGCTGGACCGGCGCGACCTTCCACGCCAACATGTACCAGATCCACGGCGACGGGCTGTCGCGGAGCTATGTCGGCAACCTGTTCCTGGTGTCCGGCGTCGAGTCGCTGCCGGCGACGCGGCTCTATGAATTCTGGATCGAACAGAAGCTGCTCGGCGGCAAACTCTCGGTGCGCGTCGGCCAGCAGGGCTCGGACGTCGAGTTCATCGACAGCCAGTACGACGACATCTTCATCAATTCGGCGCTCGGCTGGCCCGGCATTGTCGGCACCATTCTGCCGGCCGGCGGACCGTCGCCGCCACTTGCCGTGCCCGGCATCCGGTTCAAGGCCAATCTGTCCGACCGCATCACCGCCTATCTGGCACTGTTCGACGGCTCGGCTTCGCCGCCGCAGGGGACCGACGATCCGCAGATATTGAACGCCCACGGGCTGAATTTCCGGGTCAACGATCCGCCGTGGTGGATCGGCCAGCTCAAATACAAGTTCGAGATCGGCGAGAGCCGGCTGCCGGCGACCGTCACCGGCGGCGCCTGGTATCACATGGGCTCGTTTGCCGACCAGCGCTTCTCGGCCGACGGGCTGTCGCTCGCCGATCCCGACAGCTCCGGCGACACGCGCTGGCTGCGGCGGGACAACGGCATCTTCATGGTCTACGAGCAGCTGCTTGCGCGCGCCAGGCCGGACGCTGACAAGGGCGTCGCGTTCTTCATGCGCGCCTCGGTCAGCCCGTCGGACCGCAACCTGATCAGCACCTATGTCGACGGCGGCTTCCAGTTCACCGGCTTCAGCGAGACGTATCCGGACGATCGGTTCGGCATCGCCGCGATCTATGCCAGGATTTCGGACGCCGCGCGCGCGCTCGACCGCGACACCCAGATCTTCACGGGCACGCCGTATCCGATCCGCGACTACGAGGCGATCCTCGAGATCACCTATCAGCACGTGGTGAACCCGAATTTCACCATGCAGCCGATGTTTCAATACATCGCCCATCCCGGCGGCGGCGCCGTCGATCCCAACGATCCGACGCAAACGCATCGGATCAAGGACAGCGTGGTGTTCGGGATGCGCACCATCCTGTCGTACTGACCGGCGCAGGTCGCGCAGGCAGCGGTCTCAGGCCGCGACCGGCTTCGGCTCCGGCACCGATTTCGGCTGCGGCCGCGCGATCGCCAGCGCGATCAGCGCGGCAAAGATGCACAGCGCACCGGCAATGAAGAACGCCGGCAGGTAGCTCTGATAGATCGTGCGCGACAGTCCGGCGCCGAACGCGGCGGCGCCTGCGCCGAGCTGGTGGCCGGCGAAGATCCATCCGAACACCAGATTGGCGCGCTCGGCGCCGAAGCGCTGCGCGGTGAGGCGCACCGTCGGCGGCACCGTCGCGATCCAGTCGAGGCCATAGAACATCGCGAACAGCGACAGTCCGTGGAACGTGAAGTCGGAGAACGGCAGGAACAGCAGTGACAGCCCGCGCAGGCCGTAATACCAGAACAGCAGATAGCGGTTGTCGTAGCGGTCCGACAGCCAGCCCGAGACGATGGTGCCGAAGAAATCGAAGATCCCCATCGCGGCGAGCAGGCTCGCCGCCTGCACCTGCGGGATGCCGTAGTCGAGGCACATCGGGATCAAATGAACCTGGACCAGGCCGTTGGTCGAGGCGCCGCAGACGAAGAAGGTCGCGAACAGGATCCAGAACACCGAGGATTTCGCGGAGTCGCGCAGCGTGCCGAGCGCGGCGGCCACGATCGGCGCATTGGCCGGCGGCGGCGCGGGAAGCGGCGCGGTGCCTTCGTCGCCGAACGGACGCAGGCCGACGTCGCTCGGCCGGTCGCGCATCACCATCAGCACGGCAAAGGCGGCGACGCCGAGCATGACGCAGACCAGCCCAAGCGCGATACGCCAGCCGTAGCGCTCGGTCAGTGTCGCAAGCAGCGGCAGGAAGGCGAGTTGCCCCGTCGCGACGCTTGCGGTGAGGATGCCGACCACGAGGCCGCGCCGCGCCACGAACCAGCGCGCCGCGATGGTCGCGCCGAGCACCAGCGCGGTCATCCCGGTGCCGATCCCGATCACGACGCCCCACAGCAGGATGAGCTGCCAGACCTGGGTCATGGCGAGCGAGGCCAATAGACCGGAGACCACGATCAGCTGCGCCGCCAGCGTCACGTTGCGCAGGCCGTAGCGGTTCATTAGCGCGGCGGCGAACGGCGCCATCAGCCCGAACAGGATGAAGCGGATCGACAGCGCGGAGGAAATCTCGGCGGTGGACCAGCCGAACTCCTTCTGCAGCGGCACGATGAACACGCCGGGCGCGCCGACGGTGCCGGCGGAGATCAGCGCGGCAAGGAAGGTCACGGCGACCATCACCCAGCCGTAGTGGATGTTGCGGCGGGCGAGGGCGGAAGCAAGCCAGTTCGAGATCATTGTGTTCCGGATCGATTGCGGTGAAAGCTTTGCGTGATGCGCAATATGGCACGAGGGAGCTATGGCTAAAATGCCATAGTTCCCTCGTTTTCGGACTCAGACGCCAGGCCGTCGTACTGCCTCATGGACGCCTTTCATAGCGGGGAGCGAAGCGACGAAGCAATCCATCGTTCGGTTTGTGAAAAGAGATGGATTGCTTCGCTTCGCTCGCAATACCGGATCAGTGCGCGACCCGCTCGACGGCGATCGCGGTGGCTTCGCCGCCGCCGATGCACAGCGCGGCTACGCCGCGCTTCAGGTTCTGCGCCTCCAGCGCGTGCAGCAGCGTCACGATCAGCCGCGCGCCGGTGGCGCCGATCGGATGCCCGAGCGCGCAGGCGCCGCCGTTGATGTTCAGCCGGTCCCTGGGAATGCCGAGGTCGCGCTGCGCCGCCATCGCGACCACCGCAAACGCCTCGTTGATCTCGAACAGGTCGACATCGCCGACGCTCCAGCCGACCTTGTCGAGCAGTTTTCTGATCGCCGGGATCGGCGCTGTCGTGAACCACTGCGGCTCCTGGCTGTGGGTGGCGTGGCCCTTGATCTCGGCCAGCACAGGCAGTCCATCGCGATCGGCGAGCGAGCGCCGGCTGAGGATCAGCGCTGCGGCGCCGTCGGCATTGGCCGAGGAGGCGGCCGGCGTGATGGTGCCGCCCGCTCGGAATGCCGGCTTCAGGCCGGGGATTTTTGCCGGATCGACCTTCAGCGGGTGCTCGTCATTGGCAACGATGCGCGGGCCGGCCTTCTCGGCGAGCGTGATCGGCGCGATCTCGGCCTTGAAGGCGCCGCCCTCGACCGCCTTGCGGGCACGGCTCAGCGTCTCCATCGCGAACGCGTCCTGGTCGGCGCGGGTGAATTGATAGGCCTCCGCGGTCGCCTCGCCGAAATCGCCCATCGAGCGACCGGTCTCGTAGGCGTCCTCGAGCCCGTCCATCATCATGTGATCGATGATGCGGTCGTGGCCGGCGCGATAGCCGCCGCGCGCCTTCTGCAACAGATACGGCGCATTACTCATGCTCTCCATGCCGCCGGACAGCACGATCTCGGCCGAGCCGGCCTTGATGATGTCGTGGGCCAGCATGGTCGCCTTCATGCCGGAGCCGCAGACCTTGTTGACGGTGGTGGCGCCGGTGGCATCCGGCAGTTTGGCGCCGCGCGCGGCTTGGCGGGCAGGGGCCTGCCCCTGACCGGCGGGCAGCACGTTGCCCATGAACACCTCGTCGATGCGCTCGGGCGCGAGTTTCGCGCGTTCGAGCGCCGCCCCGATCACATGCGAGCCGAGCTTGTGCGCCGGCAGCGGCGCGAGCTCGCCCATGAAGCGGCCGAGCGGGGTGCGGGCGGCGGAGAGGATGACGACGGGATCGGTGCTGGTTGCCATGGCAGGAGTCCCTTCAATGCCGGGGATTTGATTGAATTATTGTCATCATATGATGCAATGCAAAAAATGCAACTGCGGCTCTCATGACAAAATGTCGTGTTCGCATGAGTCGGGGATGGGATACTCCACAATCACCAGTGTCGTCCTGGCGAAAGCCAGGACCCATATGTGGACGGCCCCCGTGGCACAAGAGCTGTTGGTGAGATCGGATCGCTTGCATCCATATGTCCGGCCTGTTGGGTGCGATCGAATGGATCGCTGGCCAAGATGGTTTGCGCGATGCGAGTTCCAAACAACCACGCGGCCTGTTGGCGGCCGATGGG
>NZ_JADYVV010000149.1:0-2707 GCF_020194035.1 Bradyrhizobium sp. BRP56 | reverse complement strand
CATGGGTGAGATTTGAAATCCGAAAGATGACCTCAGCGATCAGGGCACCGCCGCGATGAAAAGCTAAGCAGGCGAGGATACTAACCGCCACACGTCAAGAACAAAGGCGCTGAGAAACGTTAGATGGATGCCGCGATGACGTCGGAGTATCGTTATTCGGCGACCGAGAAGGTTTCCATAAGATAGTGAATTTGGTCCGTCTGGGTTCGGGAGGTGAAAAAATGTCGATCTACTTGCACACGCAAATCCGGGAGATGAAGCCGAAGGAAGATTAGCTGCATCATGACTGCTTGTGAGCAAACCCCGCTGCGCCCTGCGTCAATCAGCGACCGAAAAACTCAACGAAAACATTGAAGCTGGATCCTGACTGACCACCTTCGCAGGTTGTGCACGGGGCTTCGGTGGTCAATCGGTGGTTGGCTTCTCTTTCGCACTACAACGGAAAGCCGCCGCTCGGGGGCCGCATCCGAGCGGTTAGAGGAGCCGGCTGTCAATCGGCACCCCAAGCCCCTCATCGGCGTGATGATCGCTACAGGTTCCATCCTGGTCCTAGCTGGCCTGATTGCCAGATCGCAGCAAAGTCGAATTGAAACTAAGCCAGCCGAAGAGAGGCCGATACCGTCGCGGCCACGGATGGCGCCGCTTCCGCGGTTGCTTTCCACTCAAGGCAGAAGGAACCCTACCCCGAAGGGCGCGATCAGGCCGAGCACCGCCGGGTCAGGCATGGCGGCGGATTGGTTGAGCGCCGGAGTGCTCAAAAGCAGCCAATCGCGCGTGAACGTAAAGCGCCGCCGATTTGGAAGCATCAAGCCGGGTGTCGCGGTCCAACACTTCGTCCCGCATGACGCTGGGCATGTACTCCAGCGGCGTAAGGCCAGAGGCCTCAACCTTCTGCTGCAGCTCCTGGGTGTTTGTGTTCGGGACGCCAGCCCTGCGACCCGCGCCTTTCTCGCTTTTCGCCGCGGGCATCGTTTAATTTCGTTTGATTGTTTTTCAAAAGCAGAACCCGCCGCGGCAGTGCCGGGCGGGCCCATCTATTCACTCAAGCTGATTTTCAGATCAATATCGCATGTGCGACTGGAGGGCGAGTGGACCTACTCGTCCGGCCTGCTTTTGTCCTTCGGTTTGTCGCACCCTGCGCCACCCTCGCTGTTGCGTACCGAGTCCTCTGCTGCCAATCGTTCGCCTGATCGCGCGAGACTTCGCCCTTTCCGAGAGGTTCATGGGATCTTTAACCTTGGCCATTTAGATCGCCTTCTCGATTCGGCTTCAGCTTCCGGACGACGTGCAATTTTTCGATCGTAGGCGGCTGCAGGCCGGGCGACGTCAGCCAATCGTTGATATGGGCCGCCGTTTCAGCCTGACGGGCTCGACGAAGATAGAGCTCGCGCTGTGCGCACGGCGGGAGTTGCGAGGCAGCTTCCCTGAAGCGAGCAGCCTCCTCAGCCAATCTCTCTTCGAATGTCTTGGTATGTTTCGTTCGATGACGCTTGATGACCATAGCGCACTCCTTTCCGTTGCAAGAAGGCGGGAGCGCGGTGACGGCGATCTCATCACCGATAGATACCCAGGGCTGTGCGGTGATGAGGAATAAATACGAGGGGCAGCGGCGACTTTCTATATCCCACGTTATCCCGTAAATAATTGTTTTCATTGGAAAATACTCAAACGATTAAAGATACTCATTCCGCTCCTAATGACGCTTTCGCTATGCATTTGTGATGCTGCCTGATCTCGCCATCTTCGCAGAAGATCATCATGCCAAAGCATGGTCGCGCCTCCTGAACGCAGCCAGCTCAACCGCCCGTCGTCGCGCCCGGCGCCTCGTAATGGGCTTGATCTGATCTCAGCCGCAACATTTGTCGCCGCGATCGGCGATCTGGCTCGCGTCGAGAGCGCTCGCCATTTGATTGTGTATCTCGGCCTGGTGCCTTCGGAGCAGCGGATCCGGTGTGGTGGCATCACCAAAGCCGGCAACAGCGAGGCTCGGCGCATGCTCATCAAGGCCGCCTGGAGCTATCGCTTTCCGCCTCGCCTCGCGAGGAGAAGGCTGAAGCGATCGTCCGTCTTCCAAAGGCAGTCCGGATATTGCCTGTAAGGCGCAGCTGCGGCTCTGCAAAGGATATCGAACGCTGAGCGTTGCTGAAAATGAGCGCGCCGTTCCACCTCAAGAGCATCTTCATCGACAATTTTCAGAAAGATGAAGGAGCGCTTGTTTGTCGAGACCCCAGCGCTGGTAAGTATCGCGTGGGACATCCTTTGGTTGGACATCTCATCCCTTAGCGGATTTCTAATTGCTTGATCGCGTGAGCCGAAATCTCTGCTGGATCAGTGATATCGGTCTGTGCGACCTTGATAATTGTCTTCGCAATCATTTCCGTGAGTGGGTCGTCGCGATCCTTGACGCAGAGAGCATGTAGAGTTTGCTCGTAGGCTGTCATGATGCGGCTGATCTCGGTCGGCTTCATCCGCCGGACTTGCGTGTGCAGATAGATAGACATTTATCCTCCGAGCCCATGTAGGTTGTCAAAGTCACTGCGCCATGGGAATCTTCGTGGTCGCAGATAATGACGATCTTCGCAGTCATTTTCGCACCGATCCTGCTCAGTCCCTTTTGGTCATGCGAACGGTTGTTAAGCCTAGCCAGCGCCCCGTTGACTCAGCGGATCGGCTAACACTGAGTCAGATTATTCAAATCTCATCCATA
>NZ_JADYVV010000148.1:0-2977 GCF_020194035.1 Bradyrhizobium sp. BRP56 | reverse complement strand
GGGGAGGGATTCACTGGATGGTGATGATGAGCTCGTGGCAGTCGGCGCCAGGCGCTTCCCTGCGCCCTCTCCTGTGTGAGGGTGGTTGATCGCATGACTCGGGCGCGGTGGCGTCGCGGGATGCGGGCGTGTGCTTCTCCCCTCGGGTCTATCCCTTGGCTATTTGATTGTTGAATCAGGAACGGGGCCACATATTCAATGTCGTCCCGGCGAAGGCCGGGACCCATTACCCCGAATGATGGTTGTGGTGCGAAGCTGGGGCCACAGAGTCGCGCACCAATTTCACCCTTTGGTTATGGGTCCCGGCTTTCGCCGGGGCGACGTGGGGAGGGAGTGGGGCGCTTACTCCGCCGCCGCTTCCGCTGATGGCTCGCCCTTCCACCGCAAAATCTCCGCTGCCAGGATGGGATGATTGAATCCCTTCAGCACGAGGTCGTCGATGGCGCGGCCTTCGACGAAGGGTTCGACCATGCCGTAGACGCGGCGGCTCACCACGATCTGGCCGGCCTTGGCCTCGCCGCACAGGCGGGAGGCGAGGTTGGTGACGCTGCCGATCGCGGCGTATTCCAGCCGCTGCTCGAAGCCGACCTGGCCGAGCGTGGCGTAGCCGAGCGCAATGCCGATGCCGAAGCCGAGGCTGTGTCCGCGGTTGCGCCACTTCTCGGTCAGCGGACCGACCGTGTCGCGCATCTCCACCGCCATCTTCACGGCGCGCGCGGTGTGGTCGGCGAGCTGGATCGGCGCGTTGAACAGGATCATCACGCCGTCGCCGGCATATTTGTCGAGCGTGCCTTCATATTTGAAGATCAGCTTGCCGAGCGCGGCGTGATACTCGCGCAGCACGTTCATCGCCTCTTCCGGCTCGGTCGCCTCGGTGAAGGCGGTGAAGCCGCGCAAATCGCAGAACACCACGGTGACCTCGCGCCGGTGGCTGTCGAGCAGGCCCTCGGGATTGTCTGACGAGGCGATGAGCTGAGCGACCTGCGGCGCCAGGAAACGCTCGAGCCTTCGGATGCGCTCGATCTCGCCGAGCTGGGTCTCGACCCGCTGCTCCAGCGACTTGTTCCAGTCCTTCAGCGCTTCGGTCTGCTCGCGCAGTTTGTCGGCCTGCTCGCGCACCGTGGTGTTGGCCTCTTCCAGCGCGTGGCTCTTCTGGTCGACCTCGGTGAACAGCCGCGCGTTGCGCATCGCCAGCACCGCCTGGTGCGCGAAGGTCTTCATCAGGCCGATCAGGCTCGACGGGAAGTCGCCGGCCGCCTTGCGCAGCACCACCAGCGCGCCGAGCACGCCCTGCTGGTCGACCAGCGGCACCACAAGCACCGAGTGGAAGCCGGCGCCGACCACGACATCGTGCAGCGGATGATCGGGCGGATAATCGGTACTTGCCGCAAGATCGGGAAACGCCAGCGGCTCGCCCTTCGCGGCGGCCTCGCCGAGCGGGCTGTTTGCCGCATCGATCGCGCGATGACGGCCTTCGGCTCCGCTGTCGATGCCAATCGATTGCGTCAGGTTGAAGCTGCGTTGCGCGGCGTCATAGCCATAGATCAGCACGGCGTCGGCGTGGGTGATCTCGAGCGCGCGGGCGGCGACCGTCGGCAGCACGGCGGCAAGATCGAGCGAGGACGCCACCGCGCGGCCGACCTCCTCCAGCACCTTCAGCTCGTTGATCGATTGCGCGAGGTCGCGGGTGCGCTCCTTCACCTTGGCTTCGAGGTCGGAATAGGTCTCGGCAAGCTGGGTAGCCATACTGTTGAACTGGCCGGCGAGCTCCTCCAGCTCATCTGAAGTCTTCACCTCGATGCGATGGTCGAAGTCGCCGGTCCCCAACCGCCGCGCGCCGGTGCGCAGCGCGGTGATCGGCTCCAGCATACGCCGCGCCAGAATCGTGCCGGCGATGATCGCGACCACGAGGCCGAGCGCGATCAAGAGCGCGATGCGCACCAGCTGGTCGCGGATCGGGGACAGCGCCTGCGCGGTCGGCTGCTCGACAAACACGTGCCAGCCGAGGTTCGGCGCGGCCGTTACTGTCGACAGCACCGCGTTGCCGTCGACATCCTTGCCGGAGGCGATCGGCCTGCCGCTGGGCGACAGCACCGCGGCGACCTGCGGTAGCGCGGCGAGGTCCTTGCCGACCTCGGGCCCCTTCGACGAGCTCGCCAGCACGCGGCCCTTGCCGTCGACGACATAGGCATGCGCGAGCCGGCCAACCTGGGAATCGCCGAAATAGTCATTGAGGAAGCGCAGGTCGATCTCGGCCATGGTGACGCCGGCATTGAAGCCGGAATGCTGCTCGCCGATCGACATGAACGGCCGCCCGTCGCGAAAATACGCCGGCGCATAGGCGGTGCCGCGGGCGATGGTCTCGGTGAATCTGATATCGCGGGAGAAGTCGGCGTTGGAATTCACGGTGGTGGTCTGGCGCGACAGCCGCAGCATTTCGCGGCCCTGGCCGCTGATCAGGGTGAGCTGGCTTACCGCCGGCACCTGGCCGAGCAACTGCGCGTAGTCGGCGCGGCGCAGCTCGATCGTGTTGGAGGAGGCGCGGGTCACCCAGGAGATCTGACGCTCGAGGTCGGAGATCGCCTGCTCGATGCGCTTGGCGGTGGCATCCGCCTTCTCGCTCATCGCGTCCGTCAGCGTGCCCTTGATGCCGCGGTAGCTGATCCAGGTCTCGAGCGCGCCGTTGACCGCCAGCACGAACACGACGAGCCCGACCAGCGCGAGGACATATTTGGCGAACAGGCCGCCGCGCAGGAACCAGTTCTTGCCCTTGTCCGTAGCCGCGTTCATCCAGCCTCGTCCGGCCCCTCGCATCAATCGGGTGCGCCGCATGATCCGCCGCTGTTTAGCACGGATCGGCGGGGCGGGGCGGCCGCTCGGGCCGCATGGTTATCCCTTCATATCGGCGGGGGATATCCGGGAATATCAGCGATTGAACAGCTGACGCAGCACGTCCTTCATCGCCGGACTGTCGTGC
>NZ_JADYVV010000147.1:0-3120 GCF_020194035.1 Bradyrhizobium sp. BRP56 | reverse complement strand
AGGGAATCCACGAAAACCAAATCGCAAGGTTCTGACGCCCAAAGCATCAAAACCTTGCAATCTGGAAATGCCCCTTAGCCCAAATCGAGATTCCCGATCAGTGGCTTAGTCCTTCTTCACGGACGACTAATTAGCGCGGCTCTTTTGTAGCGCGCGTTTGGCATCGGCGAGTTCGATTTCAACGGCCAATCCAAAATGTCTTGCAGTGGCAGACTTTCGAACTCCCTGAAATCGGGATAGGGGGAAGCCTCGCGGCTCCGCCCCTCCCACACCACCGGACATACGGGTCCGTATCCGGCGGTTCAGCGGATTATGCGGGTCGCCGTGCCGCGACGGAAGCCAAGCCGAGTGAGGCAAAGAAGCCGTTTGGCAGAGCAATGGTGAGCGCGGGGCTGTTCGCGAGCCGCCAAGGGCCACGTGGGCTGCCGGCGGTTTGCGCCGCCAGATCCCGGCCGACGCCGCGGCGTCGCAACTCGGCAAAGCGAGCGGGTCCATACTTCCATTGCTTCCAGGCAACGGCGCGCAACCGTCGCCTGATCCACTGGTCAAGCACGCGCAACACCGACGGGGTTTGACAGAAGCCGAAGTAGCCGTGCCACCCAATCAGGTAGGTCGACAGTTCTTTGGCGATCTGCACGAGGCATCGACCACGCGTGCGTCGCGTGAGCTCCCGAACCTTCGCCTTGAAGCGGGCGAGTGCCTGCGGCGCGATGCGCCGCCGCGGTTCTTGCCCGCCGGTGAAGCTGAAGCCCAGGAACTTGCGAACACTCGGTTTGGCAACCGCGCTCTTCGCTTTGTTGATCTTGAGCTTGAGGCGCTTTTCGAGGAACCTCTCGACGCCAGCCAGCACCCGTTCGCCCGCCCGCTGACTGCGCACGTAGATGTTGCAGTCGTCGGCGTAACGCACGAAGCGGTGGCCGCGCTTCTCCAGTTCCTTGTCCAGCACATCCAGCATCAGGTTCGACAACAGCGGCGAGAGGGCTCCCTGAACGCAAAAGATAACTTCCGCTTTGAACGCGTCATCGTCGGCTGGCGTGATAGAGCCGTTGTTGATTTGAGACGCAAAAGGTAATACCGTTATGTCATATGATTCGATCGACGCAAGCGCAGAAAGCCGAGCGGCTGAGGGCGGCGCGACGCTTGCTCGCGAAGAAAATCGGCATGGCGGAGGCGGCCTTGGTGCTGTCGCGCGAAAGCGGCTTGTCGCTGCGGCAGGCCTATCGCTATCTCGAAGTGGCCAAAAGCAGGGAGCGGCTCCTTCCCGCGCCGCAGCCATCAGTGACGCTCTCCCTGAAGATGCCGGCCGATCTTGCCCAAAAACTCCAGACGCATGCGACGGCTTCCAGGCTTTCGGCAAGCGAGGTGATGCGCCGAGCGGTGGCCGCTTATCTCGCGTCTGTCCGCGAAGATGGCTGAGCGGCGAAAAAAACGCGACGTTCGACTCGAATTTGCGTTCGATCGCCTCGTCGCCGTCAAACTTGAACAGGTTTACGAAATTCTCGTTCCAGATCAGGTGCGCTTCGCGCGCGCTGGCGCCGATGTGACGGGAGGCGAAGATGAAGACCGCCGCGATTTACGCCAGAGTGTCGTCGGACAAACAGAAGGAGGAGAACACGATCGCCAGTCAGACGAGCGCGCTGATCGCTTTCGCGCGCGAGCAGAACTGCGACGTGCCGGCGGAATGGGTGATCGAAGACGACGGCTATAGCGGCGCGAGCTTGTTGCGCCCCGGACTTGAACGACTGCGCGACCTCGCCGCAGAAGGGCGGATCCAAGCCGTGCTCGTCTACGCTCCCGATCGGCTGAGCCGGCGCTATGCGCATCAAATCCTTCTTATCGAAGAGTTCGCGCGCGCCGGCGTCGAAGTCTTGTTCATTCGCTCGAGACGGGCAGCGACGCCGGAAGACGAGCTGCTGCTGCAGTTTCAGGGCATGATCGCCGAATATGAACGCGCGCAAATCCTGGAACGGTCGCGGCGAGGGAAGCGCCATCGCGCCCTTCAAGGCCAAGTGAGCGTGCTTTCCGGCGCTCCGTTTGGCTATCGCTACAAGCGCAAGACCGATCACTCTGCCGCCTATTATGAGATCGACGAGCGACAGGCCGGTATCGTGCGCTGGGTCTACGAGCTTTACACCGCAAAAAGCCACAGCATCGGCGCCATCACGCGCCTGCTCAATGAGCGCCAGATTCCGACAGCCAAAGAAACAGGCCGCTGGGAGCGCTCGACGGTCTGGGCGATGCTGCGCAATCCCGCGTATAAAGGAACGGCCTGCTTTGGCAAGACGCGGATCGCGCCGCGCATGCGTGTGACGCGGCCGTTGCGATTGCGCGGCGGCGTCGCTCCTCGCAATAGCGCAAATCATGAGCTTCCTCGCACAGAGTGGATCGAAATCCCTGTGCCGACCATCATCAGCGAAGAGACCTTCGCATTGGCGAACGAGCTTTTGGAAGCCAACAAGAAGCATGCCCCGCGACGCACGATCACGCCGAGCGCCCTGCAAGGATTGTTGAGCTGCGCCAAATGCGGCTATGGGCTCTATCGCACCTCGACCAGGTCGAGCGCTCGAACCATCCATTACTACCGCTGCTTGGGCTCGGATGGCTGGCGCCGGCTCGGCGGGCCGGTCTGCGACAGTCGCCCGACGCGCCAGGATTTGCTGGACGAGGTGGTATGGAAAGAGATCGCGCGTTTACTTGAAGACCGACAGCTCATCGAAGACGAACTTGAGCGCCGGCTCAAGGCGGCGCGCAACTCCGATCCCACACAGCGCCGGGAGGAAACGCTTCGCCGCGATCTTGCGCGTTCCCGGAAAAGCATCGAGCGTCTCCTCACGGCCTATCAAGAGAGCCTTCTCTCACTTGAAGAGCTGCGCAGTCGCATGCCCGATTTGCGTAGCCGCGAACAGGCTTGCTTGTCGGCGCTGCAGGCGATCGAAGACCAATCGCAGGAGCAGGAGGTTTGTCTGCGTCTCGCTGAATCCGTGACTAGCTTCCTCGAGCGCCTCCGCTCGTCCGTCGGCGCGCTCGATATAATCGAACGCCAACGCGTGCTGCGCCTTCTCGTGAAGGAAGTCCTCGTTGGCGACGACAAGATCGTCATCCGCCACTCCATCCCCCTCC
>NZ_JADYVV010000146.1:0-3629 GCF_020194035.1 Bradyrhizobium sp. BRP56 | reverse complement strand
GATGTCGTCACAGCACAAGGACCCCAGTGAGAAGCGATCTTCTGCCATGCGCAAGAGCGTTTTCGAGCGAAGTGGATACCCGGTTCGCGTGAAGAAGACGCGTCAACCTCAAATCTTGCGCGCGTCATATGTTGCACCAATTTAATATTTGTGCAACATATGTTTCATGGCCCAGGCTCAGCCGAAACCATCGCCCCTGAACGAATTGTGCAGCGCACTGCCGTCGCTGCCGATGCGCTTGCAGGAGGTCGGCCGGTTCGTCGCCGCCAATGATTACGACGCCACCACCCGCTCGATGCGCGAGCTCGCCTCGGTCGCCGGCGCCGATCCTGCCTCATTCACCCGTCTTGCCAAGGCGCTCGGCTATTCCGGCTGGGACGAATTGCGCGCCGCGCTCACCGAGGCGCGCCGGCCGGCACAGGGCTCGCCGTTCTCCGGCCGCGCCAGAGGCCGCCGCGCCGGGCCGAATGCCGATGTCAAACTGGTGCACGACAAATTGGAGGCCGAGGCTGCGGGCCTTGCGCGGATTTCAGCGAGCGCGATCGCGGAAGCCGCGCGTGCGCTGCACTCGGCTGACAGGATCTGGATATCGGGGTTTCGCAGCTGCCGCAGCGTCGCGGAACTGCTGACCTATCAGCTTCGCCTGTTCCGCCCCGACGCCGTGCACCTCGTCGGCGGCTCCGGCCCGTTCGATCTCGACCACGGCGCCTTCCGTTCAGGCGACGCCGTGGTCGTGATCGGCTTTGCGCCCTACACCCTGGTCAGCGTCGAGACGGCGCGCGCGGCGCATCAGGCGCGTGCTGCGCTGATCGCGATCGCCGACATCATCACAGCTCCGATGGCCGAAGGCGCCGATCATCTGCTGCTGTTCGAGGCCGCCTCCTCGCCCGGCTTCTTCCCGAGCCTCACCGGCGCGATCGCGGTGGCGCAGTCGCTCGCGGCCGTCGCTTTCACGCTGGGCGGCGCCGGGGCAAAGCGCAAGCTGGAGGAGACCGAGGGCCGGCTTGCCGAGATGTCGCAATATTTTGTCGAGAAAGGATGAGTGTCATGGCAGCCAGCAAAAGCCGCGTGATGCATCGCAGCCTGCGCGAAACCCCGCCGAAAGCGGTCGGCGGCGACGGCGTCTGGCTGATCGCGGAGGATGGCCACCGGATTCTGGACTCCTCCGGCGGCGCCGCGGTGTCGTGCCTCGGCCATCAGCATCCGCGCATCCTGGCCGCGATCGCCAAGCAGGCCTCGAAGATTGCCTATGCCCATACCGGCTTCTTCTCCTCTGAGCCCGCGGAAGAGCTCGCCGAGCGGCTGGTCGGCCACGAGCCCGGCGGCCTCGGCTATGTCTATTTCGTCAGCGGCGGGTCGGAGGCGATCGAGGCCTCGATCAAGCTGGCGCGGCAATATTTCATCGAGCGCGGCGAGCCGAAGCGTGCGCGCTTCATCGCGCGCCGCCAGAGCTATCACGGCAATACGCTCGGCGCGCTGTCGGCTGGCGGCAATGCCTGGCGCCGCGAGCCCTACGCGCCGCTGCTGTCGCCCTCGTTCAGCCATGTCACGCCGGCCTTCGCCTATCACGAGAAGCGCGACGATGAATCGGAGGCGGCGTTCGTGGCGCGCCTTGCCGCCGAACTCGAAGCCGAATTCCAGCGGCTCGGCCCCGATACGGTCGCGGCGTTCATCGCCGAGCCCGTGGTCGGCGCCACCGCCGGCTGCGTACCGGCGCCGGAGGGTTACTTCAAGGCGGTGCGCGAGATCTGCAACCGCCACGGCGCGCTGTTGATCCTCGACGAGGTGATGTGCGGCATGGGCCGCACCGGCACGCTGCATGCCTGGGAGCAGGAAGGCATCTCGCCCGACATCCAGGCGGTCGCCAAGGGCCTCGGCGGCGGCTATCAGCCGATCGGCGCGATGCTTGCCAGCGGCACGATCGTCGACACGGTGCGCAACGGCTCCGGCGCATTCCAGCACGGCCACACCTATCTGGCGCATCCGCTCGCCTGCGCCGCCGCGCTCGAGGTGCAGAAGGTGATCGCTGAGGAGAAGCTGCTCGACCAGGTCAAGGAGCGCGGCCGCCAGCTCGAGCAGCGGCTCACCGAACGGTTCGGCAATCATCGCCATGTCGGCGACATCAGGGGCCGCGGCCTGTTCTGGGGGCTCGAGCTGGTCGCCGACCGTGCCACGCGGCAGCCGTTCGATCCCAAGCTGAAGCTGCATCAGCGGATCAAGTCCGCGGCCTTCGCCGGCGGGCTCGGCTGCTATCCGTCGGGCGGCACCGCCGACGGCCAGCGCGGCGACCACGTGCTGCTCGCCCCGCCCTATATCGCGACTTCCGGCGACATCGACATGATCGTCGAACGGCTAGGCGCTGCGGTAGACATCGCGCTGAAGGATATCGGTCACGGAGCATGATCCGGAAAAACGGGCACCGGTTTTCCGGGAAGGTCATGCTCAAACGTTAGGAGGAGGAGGAAGACATGCTGAGGGGTATCATCACTCTAACCGTTCTCGCCGCGGGGATCGCGGGCGCGAGCGCGGCGACGCTCGACACCGTCAAGCAGCGCGGCACGCTGGTGTGCGGCGTCTCGACCGGCTTTGCCGGTTTCTCGGCGCCGGACTCGCAAGGCAACTTCAAGGGCCTCGACGTCGACTATTGCCGTGCGCTTGCCGCCGGCGTGCTCGGCGATCCCGCCAAGGTGCGCTACGTCGCGCTGACCGCGCAGAACCGCTTCACCGCGCTGCAGTCGGGCGAGATCGACGTGCTCTACCGCAACTCGACGCAGACCTTTCTGCGCGGCACCACGCTTGGGCTGCGGCAGGGACCGGTCAATTTCTACGACGGTCAGGGCTTTGTCGTGAAGAAGGACCTCGGCGTGAAGGAGCTGAAGGACCTCAAGGGCGCCACCGTGTGCGTCGCCCAGGGCACCACGCATGAAGTGACGCTCGGCGACTACGGCCGCGCCAACGGCATCGACTGGAAGCCGCTGGTGTTCGACCGCGTCGACACCATGTACCAGACCTTCTTCGGCGGCCGCTGCGATGCCATGACCCAGGATGCTTCCGCGCTCGCGGGCGCGGTGGCGACCGCAGCCCCGAAGGCCGATGACTATGTCGTGCTGCCGCAGACCATCAGCAAGGAGCCGCTCGGCCCGTTCACCCGCAACGGCGACGAGGTCTGGAGCGACATCATCACCTGGCTGCATTACGGCCTGATCGAGGCCGAAGAGCTCGGCGTCACCCAGGCCAATGCCGACGAGATGGCGAAGTCGCAGGTCCCGGCGATCCAGCGCCTGCTCGGCGCGTCGGGCGATCTCGGCTCGCGCCTCGGCCTCGACAACAAATGGCTGCTCGCCGCCATCAAGGCCGGCGGCAATTACGGCGAGATCTTCGAGCGCAATGTCGGCAAGGCCAGCCCGCTGAAGCTCGAGCGCGGCCTCAACGCCACCTGGAGCAAGGGCGGGTTGATGTACGCGATTCCGTTCAAGTAGGAAGTCACCTCGCCCCGCCTGCGGCAGGGCTGTCCGGGGAATGATTCACTATGTCGCGGTGCATGCTCGGCAAGACCGAGGCAAATCGGCCTTTTCTGGTTGTCGAGACACAGAAGGCCGAGCATGCGATACCGCGATAGCATTTTTGGA
>NZ_JADYVV010000145.1:0-4291 GCF_020194035.1 Bradyrhizobium sp. BRP56 | reverse complement strand
GCAAGGTCGAGGTGCCCGTACCGTTCCATCGCCTCAATCAGCGCGGGCATTAATGCTTTCAGTCGCTTCCCGCAGATGCGGTCTGACGCGTCCCAAAGCCGTTGAGCTATGCTCTGGTGCGTGAAGACGCGTTCCCCGCTCTCGATCGAGCCGTTCTCATGTGCGATGCCCGCATTGTTGCGCGTTGGCGCCATGCCATAGTGGCCCATCAGCCCGGCGTAGCGCTGCGTCAGATCCTCCCGTGCGTCGGCGGCCAGATTGCGGAACGCTGCCGACAGGCTGTCGCTGCGATGCTCCCGCGGCACGCCGCCAAGCGCCCACAGCGCGTTCTGCAAGCCCGCCGTTGAGCGCCCGCCAGGCGTTGATGCGCCGCTCCAGCGTGCGGCGGATGTTCGGGTTCAGGTCATGATGCCGTCGGCGCAACTCGTCCAGCACGCCGATCACGCGGATGCCGGGCGCAGCCTTCAGGATCGGAACGATCTCGGCCTCCCAATACTGCGCGAGCGGATCGGACCGGCGCCGGCCCCTCGGCGTCTTCTTCTGCGCGCCTGGGTCTGTCCGACTTCACCGATGGCGGGCGACAATCGCCCTCGATTCCGCATTGCCTCGCCTTAATTGTTACCGGATCCTAAGCCGTTGCCTCACGTAAATTGCTCCCCTGGACCGGGAACGAGCGAGGGGCGGAGATGGGGTGGCTAAGCATGGCAACGCGGAAGGAACTGACGGCGGCGGCAGGCGTGCGCTATCGGCGGTCGGATCGCGCGAAGAAGGCGCGGATATTGGACGAGTTCGTCGACATCACCGGATTCCATCGGAAGCATGCGATGCGTCTACTTCGAAACCAGGAAGGCGTACATCCGGGCCGACGGGCGCGACGTCGGATATATAATGAAGCAGAACACACCGCACTCGTGCTGCTTTGGGAGGCGTCAGACCGCATCTGCGGGAAGCGACTGAAAGCATTAATGCCCGCGCTGATTGAGGCGATGGAACGGTACGGGCACCTCGACCTTGCCCCTGAGATTCGCACCAAACTTTTGGCGATGAGCGCTGCGACGATCGACCGCGCCTTGGTGCGGGTTCGAGAAAAATTGGGTCGCAAGCGCCGGCGGCACGCGGGGCATTCCCTGCGTCGCAGTATTCCAATACGGACTTCGGCAGATTGGAATGATCCGGCGCCGGGATTCGTCGAGGCCGACCTTGTAGCGCATAGCGGTCCATCTGCGCGCGGCAGCTTCATCCAGACCCTCGTGCTCACCGACATTGCTACCGGCTGGACAGAGTGCGCACCTCTGATCGTGCGCGAACAGACGCTGGTGAGCACGGTGCTGACGGAATTGCGCAAGCAATTGCCTTTTGCGCTGCTCGGCTTCGACACGGACAATGACACCGTGTTCATGAATGAGACGTTGAAGGCCTACTGCGAGGCGGCCAACATTGTCTTCACGCGTTGCCGTCCCTACCGGAAGAATGACCAGGCGTTCGTCGAGCAAAAGAACGGCGCCGTCGTGCGCAGGATGGTCGGCTATCGTAGGTTCGAAGGCCTGGAGGCGGCCAAGCTACTGGCGGAACTCTATCGGTCAGCGCGGCTGTTCGTAAACTTCTTCCAACCTTCGTTCAAACTGTTAGCCAAGCAGCGCGACGGTGCTCGTGTACGTAAGACATACAGCGCGCCGGCAACACCCCACCAGCGCCTGTCAGCGGACGCCCGCACGCCTGATGCGGTCCGCCACCATCTCCAGGAAATCTATACCGCTCTCGATCCGGTCACGTTGTTGCGCGACATCCGCGACGTGCAGGAGCGCCTCGCGGCGCTCGCGGATATCCAACCATCCGCCCATCCTGCTGCGGCATCACAATCGATTGATCGCTTCCTGGCAAGCCTGCGAACGGCCTGGAAGGACGGCGCCACGCGCCCGACGGATCGGCCAATCGTGAAGGCTAAAAGGGGCCGGCGTCGTCCCGATCCGCTTATCCGGGCAACGTCAGATTTGAGAAAATGGTTTGAAGCCGAGCCTTGGCGGACCGGCAGCGAACTGCTCTCGCGCCTGCAGGTGGAATATCCTGGAGACTATCCGAACAAGCTTCTTCGAACCCTTCAACGTCGGTTGAAATCCTGGCGCAGCGAGCAAGCGAATGCGCTGCTGTTTGCTTCAGAAAAAATGCCGCCAGGGCATGAGGTCACAACACCCCAATGACGTGCGAGGTGCCAGCGGAGGAGGCCGGGCGCTCCGAAACCCCGGCCATCTCCGCACCCGGCCTCCTCCTCAACTCAGGCCAGGAGCAAAATAAATGAGGCAACTGATCGCGCCCGGGAGCATCGATATGTGAGGCAATACGTCTTCCCACCCAGATCGTCGCGCTATACCGAGAGCCCGGCCCAACGAACTCAATGGTGATTGGCTCTCTGACCCGGCGATTGCGAATCTCCGCTTCCGCGATCAAGCCTCGGCAACACGCCGCGCTCACGAGAGTCGTTGGCCGTGTCTGTGATCCGCCGCCGCTTGGTCGATGCCCCTCACAATGACCGCCACGAACCTGCCTGTCTGCGATGATCGGTCGAGCCTCGACGCTTAGGTCGCTCTCAGTCCAGCTTCAAAGACGAGGACCGCGAGCACTCGGGGTGCCTGATCCAGTCCAGCCCCTTCGGTGTGACGCTAGCAGCTCCGCGGCAAGATCTGCCCTGTTGGCTAGGGCGCGGTCAGCCCGTGAAGTGGATGAACGCCGTGGTGCTGACGGCAATCGTGCAGACGGCCGCAGATATTGTGTACGAAGTCGGTGAAGGCATCGCCATCTGGACGATTCCATACGTGACGCCGTGCCGGCGTCGGTGGCGGGCTCGACGTAACCTCACGAATACCCTTCGTGACACGGATATCTTATACCGGACAGGGTGAACGCGCGGATGGAACAGTGTGTGATCGCGATTGATTGGCGCGACATTCAAGAGCGACGGCCGCAAAAGGTCACATTTTCTTTAAGAACCAAATGCAATCTGTCGCCTGATCGTCACGGCCGGATGTACGCCGTGGCATCACGGGGCCCCGGCTTTCATGCCGGGGTTTTTCGTTGTGTGCCGAGTATGAGCGACAGCTTGGAGGTGGAAGTCCTCTATCCAGCCTGATGGCGGCGAAGGATTAGCGAAGCGCAAGGGCGTCATCGTGAGGTGGGGTCTGAAGAAAGCGTGGAGCAAAGCCGCGGCCCGATGGACAAACACCGGATAACGAGGCCTACCCGGCCGGACGAGCGAGCAATTGATCGCGAAGTCCAAGGTCATCAAAGGTCGGGGTGGTAAATTCGGCGGGCGTGCGGTGAAGGCGGTCGGTCTTACCTCGGGAGGTCTGCGCTGTGTCTCGGCAACGAGACTGAGACCGTCGCAAGACGGCCTGACCGCAGCGCAGAAGTCAGCCGAGGGCGTAGTAGGCGGCAGCGCGCCGCTGAAGGCCTGAACGGTGGAAGTGGTCAGTAGAGCGGCGATCTCGTGCGAGCCATGCGGCAGAAGAATCAGGTCGAGCTGAACTTGAGCCCCGGAGCGGAGGGTGAAGCCCGAAGCGCCGGCGCCCGAGAGCCTGAAGCGCGTGCGGCGGAAGTCTGTCTCGAACGCCCGGCGGTCGCAGGACCGTCGATGGAAGACGTTGTCGAGAGTGAGAATCTGAAGGCAGCGTTGGCGCAAGTAAAGCGCAACAAGGGCGCGGCGGGCGTCGACGGGATGACCGTCGGCGAGCTGTTAGCCCACCTGAAGGAGCACTGGCCTGCGATCCGAGCCCAGTTGCTTGACGGCACCTACAAGCCACAGCCGGTGCGGCGGGTGGAGATACCGAAGGCGTCGGGCGGCCTGCGGCCGCTCGGCATTCCGACGGTGCTCGACCGCTTGATCCAGCAGGCGGTGATGCAGGTGCTGCAGGCGGATTGGGATAGGACGTTCGCCGAGACGAGCTTCGGCTTTCGGCCGGGGCGCTCGGCACATCGGGCGGTGGAACGGGCGCAGGCGTACATTGCGGCCGGCCACAGCATCGTGGTGGACATCGACCTGGAGAAGTTCTTTGACCGGGTCAACCACGACATCCTGATGGGACTGGTTGCCAAGCGGGTTGCTGACAAGCGCATCCTGAAGCTCATCCGCGCCTTCCTGAATGCGGGTGTGTTGGAAGGAGGGCTGGTCAGTCCGACGGAAGAGGGCACGCCGCAGGGCGGTCCGATGGTTCCCTGAACGCAAAAGATAACTTTGCGGTGGGGGAGCGGTCACGGAGCTATTGGCGGCGCCGGGCGCCTTTCCACCGGGAGGGGTGGG
>NZ_JADYVV010000144.1:0-4338 GCF_020194035.1 Bradyrhizobium sp. BRP56 | reverse complement strand
CCATCGGCAGGATGCGCCGCTTTATTCCCCGCAAGACGGATCTCGTAACCCTCTCGACCGCCAGATTCCGCCAGTTCATCGCCGCCTACAACAACACCCCGCGCAAATGCCTTGACTACCGCACGCCTGCCGAGTCCTTTGCTCAAGTGTTGCACTTCGAATGTGAATCCACCTCCTGGCTTTCGCCAGGACGACGGTTGTGGGGGTGGCGAGACGTGTGCGTCAAACGAGAACTACATCTTCGCCGCAGCGTCTCGGCAATCACGCCACCTTCCTTCGCCCCGCACGTTTCGCCGGCTCCTTGGCGCCGTCCTGCTTCGGCGCACGCAGGGCGCGGGCGGCGAGGCTGACGACCTCGGAGATCTGCTGGAGCTGCGCGGCGAGCGGAGAGGTCTTGCGCCAGACCATGCCGATGGTGCGCGAGGGCTGCGGGTGCTTGAAGCGCGAGACCGTGACCGGCGCCGAGCGCGTCTCCACCGTCACCGCCATCTCGGGGATCAGGGTGACGCCGATGCCGGCGCCGACCATCTGCACCAGCGTCGACAGCGAGCTCGCGTCCAGTACCTCGCGCGGCGGCGAGGATTGCATGTTGCAGAACGACAGCGCCTGGTCGCGGAAGCAGTGGCCCTCCTCGAGCAGCAACAGCCGCATCTCGCGCAGCATCTCGGCGCTCGGCACCGGCGTCTTGGCATCCTCGCCCGGCCGCACCAGCAGGAAGTTTTCCGAGAACAGCGCGACCTCGGTCAGCGACGGTTCCGATACCGGCAGCGCCACGATCGCGGTGTCGAGCCGGCCCTCGGCGACCTCCTTGATCAGCTTCGGCGTCAGCGTCTCGCGGACATGGATGTCGAGCTCGGGATGCAGCCGCGCCAGGTTCTCGATCACCTTCGGCAGCAGGTATGGCGCGACGGTCGGGATCATGCCGACCCGCAGCCGCCCGGCAAGCTTGTCGCGCGAGGCGCGCGCGAAGTCGCCGAGTTCGTCGACCGAACGCAGGATGTCGCGCACGCGGCGCAGCAGGTCCTCGCCGAAGGTCGTCAGCGTCACCTGCCGCGCATTGCGTTCGATCAGCACGCCGCCGACCGCCTGTTCCATTTCGCGGATCTGCATCGACAGCGCCGGCTGCGACACCGCGCAGGCATCCGCGGCGCGCCCGAAATGGCGGTGGTGGGCCAGAGCATCAAAATATCTGAGTTGCCGGAGTGTGACATTTATCATCAGATAATCTTATCGACGCGATCACTAAAGTCAATTTCCTCTGATGGATTGGGTTGCGTAGAATCGTTCTTGGAAGAGCTCCAGCGCATTCCAGAATCCATCACCTCGGAGAAGAAACATGGACGCAAAAACCGACGAAGGCGCGGGCAAATGCCCATTCACAGGCGGGCCTCGCGGGCACTCGAATCGTGACTGGTGGCCGGAGACGCTCGACGTTCAGGTGCTGCATCGCAACTCGAGCCTGTCCGATCCGATGGGCAAGGGCTTCGACTACGCCAAGGAATTCAAGAGCCTCGATCTCAACGCCGTGATCAAGGACCTCACGGCCCTGATGACGACGTCGCAGGAATGGTGGCCGGCCGACTTCGGCCATTACGGCGGCCTGATGATCCGCATGGCCTGGCACTCGGCGGGCACCTATCGCATCACCGACGGCCGCGGCGGCGCCGGCGCCGGCCAGCAGCGTTTCGCCCCGCTGAACAGCTGGCCCGACAACGCCAACCTCGACAAAGCGCGCCGGCTGCTGTGGCCGATCAAGCAGAAATACGGCCGCAAGATCTCGTGGGCCGATCTGATGGTCCTCGCCGGCAACGTCGCGCTGGAATCGATGGGCTTCAAGACGTTCGGTTTTGCGGGTGGCCGCGCCGACGTGTGGGAGCCGGAAGAGCTGTACTGGGGTCCGGAAGGCACCTGGCTCGGCGACGAGCGCTACAGCGGCGAGCGCCAGCTCTCCGAGCCGCTCGGCGCGGTGCAGATGGGCCTGATCTACGTCAACCCGGAAGGCCCGAACGGCAATCCGGACCCGGTCGCCGCCGCGAAGGACATCCGCGAGACGTTCTTCCGCATGGCGATGAACGACGAGGAGACCGTTGCGCTGATCGCCGGTGGCCACACCTTCGGCAAGACCCACGGTGCAGGCGATCCGTCGTTGATCGGTCCGGAGCCGGAAGGTGGCGCGATCGAGGAACAGGGTCTCGGCTGGAAGAGCAAGTTCGGCACCGGCGTCGGCGCTGACGCGATCACCGGCGGTCCCGAGGTCACCTGGACCCAGACCCCGACCAAGTGGAGCAACCACTTCTTCGAGAACCTGTTCAAGTACGAATGGGAGCTGACGAAGAGCCCGGCGGGTGCGAAGCAGTGGAAGGCAAAGGGCGCGGACGCCGTCATTCCGGACGCGTTCGATCCGTCGAAGAAGCATGTCCCGACGATGCTGACCACCGACCTGTCGCTGCGCTTCGATCCGGCCTATGAGAAGATCTCGCGCCGGTTCTATGAGCATCCGGATCAGTTCGCGGACGCCTTCGCCCGCGCCTGGTTCAAGCTCACGCACCGCGACATGGGTCCGATCCAGCGCTACCTCGGCCCGCTGGTGCCGAAGGAGACGCTGATCTGGCAGGATCCGGTACCGGCGCTCGATCACGCCGTGATCGACGACAAGGATATCGAGGCGCTCAAGGCGAAGATCCTCGCCTCGGGCCTGTCGGTGTCCGAACTGGTGTCGACCGCCTGGGCTTCGGCTTCGACGTTCCGCGGCTCCGACAAGCGCGGCGGTGCCAACGGCGCGCGCATCCGGCTTGCGCCGCAGAAGGACTGGGACGTCAACGAGCCGGCCCAGCTCAAGACTGTGCTGTCCAAGCTCGAGGCCATCCAGAAGGAGTTCGGCAAGAAGGTCTCGCTGGCCGACCTGATCGTGCTCGGCGGCGCGGCTGCGATCGAGAAGGCGGCCAAGGACGGCGGCACCAATGTGAAGGTCCCCTTCACGCCGGGCCGCACCGATGCGACGCAGGACCAGACCGACGTCGAATCGTTCGCTCCGCTCGAGCCGCGGGCTGACGGCTTCCGCAACTACATCGGCGGCAAGCATCAGTTCCTGCAGCCCGAGGAAGCGCTGGTCGACCGTGCACAGCTCCTGCGGCTGACCGGACCGGAATTGACGGTCCTCGTCGGCGGCCTGCGTGTGCTCGGCGCCAATGCCAAGAAGTCGAAGCACGGTGTCTTCACCGGCAAGCCGGGGACGCTCACCAACGACTTCTTCCTCAACCTGCTCGACATGGGCACGGTGTGGAGCGATGCCGGCGAGGGCGTCTATGAGGGCCGCGACCGCAAGACCAAGGCGGTGAAGTGGACCGGCACCCGCGTCGACCTGATCTTCGGCTCGCACTCGCAGCTGCGGGCGTTCGCCGAGGTCTACGGCCAGTCCGACTCCAAGGAGCAGTTCGTGAAGGACTTCGTCGCGGCCTGGGCCAAGGTGATGAACGCCGACCGCTTCGACCTCGTGAAGTAAGCGGCGAGCAAACGGCAATCAGGGCAGGGCGGCGCTTCGGCGCCGCCCTGTTTCATTTGGGGGACGACGAGGAAGGTTTTTCGCGGTTTGCCGATCCCGTTCAATCATGCAGCTTCATGTCGCGGATCATCTCCGCGAACTCCGCCTGCGTCGGGGTCGCCAGTGGGACTTGCGGGGCGCTGCTCGTCGCGGTGGATACGTCGCATTGCGAGGCACCGCGCCGCGGCTCGAAGATTGCAGTCAGGCTCGCCCAGCAGACGAGGAGGGCTACGATCCAGTCCAGTACATTGGATGCCGTCATTGCAGCACCAGCATCAGCATTTCCATGCCCTGATGCTGCAGCCGACTCGGGCTTCGCGCAATTCGGAAGCTACGAAACGTAACTTCGGCGTTGCCGAGAACCGCATCGGAACTGTGCTCCCTCTCCCGCTTGCGGGTAGGCAATCGCATATGGCCGTTTGAGGCGATCGGAGTTCCCACAAACTCGTCATGCCCGGGCCTGTCCCGGGCATCCACGTCTTCGTTTCCACGCGAAGAAAAGACGTGGATGGCCGGGACAAGCCCGGCCATGACGGCGCGGAAGAATCGGTTCATTCCATATGCGATTGCCCTGCCCTTGTGTTCAGTCCCGTGAGTTTAGCAACGGCCTGGATCGGGGCCTGGTAGCCGAGGCATTTGAGGCGAGTCCGGTTGTAGTCGTGGACGAACTTGGCGATGAAGGCGTCGCGATCGGCATGGTCGATGAAGGTCCGCCGGGCGCTGCCGCGCTTTTGTTCGCGGCCAATGGCTTCGGCGATACGCCGGTTGAAGCGTTCGACGAGGCCGTTGGTCTGCGG
>NZ_JADYVV010000143.1:0-4399 GCF_020194035.1 Bradyrhizobium sp. BRP56 | reverse complement strand
GGACCTTCATCGACCATGCCGATCGCGACGCCTTCATCGCCAGGTTCGTCCACGACTACAACCGGACTCGCCTCAAATGCCTCGGCTACCAGGCCCCGATCCAGGCCGTTGCTAAACTCACGGGACTAAACACGTTCGCAAAGACGACGAATTACTTGTGGCTTGCACCTGCTCTCGATGGCAGCAAGTTCAAACTTGGAAACCGGAGACAGTCATGGTTTCTCTGATCAAGCCAGGCGCAAGACTGCTGCAGGTCGATGGTCCCGTGATCGAGACCGCGCGGCTCATCCTGCGGCCGTGGCGCGCATCCGATGTCGCTGAGAACACGAAAATGCTGTCCGATCCCGAGACGGCGCGCTTCATCACGCCGGATCATCAGCCGGTCACGTCGGAGCTGAAGGGCTGGCGCAATGCCGCCGTCATCTCGGGCCATTGGGCGCTGCACGGCTTCGGCATGTTCGCGGTGGAGGAGAAGTCTTCCGGCCGCTACATCGGTCGCGTCGGCCCGTATTTTCCGCCGGAATGGCCGGGCTTCGAGGTCGGCTGGGGCATCGCCAAAGAGCATCGCGGCAAGGGCTATGCGGTGGAAGCGGCGCGTGCCGCGATCGACTTTGTGTTCGCGAACTTCACGGTCGACCGCATTATCCATTGCATCGATCCGGCCAACGTCGCCTCGCAGGCGGTGGCGCGGCGGCTCGGTGCCGTGAATGAGGGGCCGGGCAAGCTCGAGGGCGATGTGGTCGATATCTGGGTGATGTCGCGCCAGCACTGGCAGCGTGAGCCATCTTGAAAAACCATGTCCGACCGACGATTGTTCGGCGATGACATCGGCTGCTTCAGATTGGGCCGCACTTGAACTCTGCCTGCGCAGCGCCAGCGTGGCGCTGCTGCTGGTGCTTGCCGCCTTGCTGCTGACTGATTTTCGCAAAGCGCTTTCCGGGCGCCTTGCGGCCGCTTTCGCGCTCGGTTCGGCCGCGCATGCGGTGACTGCGTCGATCGGTGCGGGGCCGCCGGTCTCGGACTGGCATGCGCCACTGATCGCGCTCTCGACCGGCGATATCGTGGTGTTCTGGCTGTTCACGCGCGCGCTGTTCGATGACGCGTTTGTGCTGCGCTGGTGGCACGGCCTGATCTGGGCCGCGGTCGTGGCCTACAGCTTCGTCAATTGCATGTGGATTGCGCCCGCCGGTCACGCGCGGCTCGCGATCACCATGGTCAATTCGCTCACGCTCGTTTTCGTTGCGCTCGCGGTGGCGCAAACCATCGGATCATGGTCGGCGGATCTGGTCGAGCGCCGCCGCCGTGTTCGTGTCTTCATTGTCGCCGCGTCTGCGCTGTACGGCGGATTCAATGCGCTGCTTCAGATTGCCTATGCCGGCAGCCGCGTGACAGTGGAATGGGCCAACCTGGTGAATGCGGCCGTGCTCACCGCCATCGTGGCCGCAATCACCTGGGCGATGATGCGCGTCGACGGCGCCGACCTGTTCACGGTGCCGGCGGAGGCTGTCGTGCTGACGAAGCCAGCCGCGGCCGAGGAGGCGGCCGACCGCAAGCTGGTCGATGCCCTGATGCGGCTGATGGCGGACGAGCGCATCTATCGCCACGACAACGTCACGATCGGAACGCTGGCGACCCGGCTGAAGATCCCCGAGTACCGTTTGCGGCGGCTGATCAACCAGCGGCTCGGCTACCGCAACTTCAACGTCTTCCTGAACAACCACCGGATCGAGGAGGCCAAGGCGGCGCTCGCCGATCCCTCCCAGTCCGAAGTCCCGGTCATCACCATCGCCATGGACGCTGGCTTCCAGTCGCTCGGCCCCTTCAACCGCGCCTTCAAGGCGACCACCGGTGTGACGCCGACGGAGTACAGGAAGCTGAAGGCAAGTGCGGTGTAGATGTCCTGCTTGCGGCGGATACCGCTGCACCCTCTCCCCTTGTGGGAGAGGGTGGATTCGATGCGGTAGCATCGAAGCCGGGTGAGGGGTTTGTCTCCGCGGATAGAGACCCCTCATCCGTCGCGGACTTCGTCCGCGCCACCTTCTCCCACAAGGGGAGAAGGTAAGAGGCGTCGCGATTACAGGCCCTTGTAATCGCTGTAGAATTCCAGAATCGACCAGTCGCCTCCAATCCTCGGCCAGCCCGATTTCCGAATCCGGCGAGCGCTATCCCACCCCCTGCGGCCTGATCCCGGCCATGCCCATTGCGCATTGCCGGAGGATCCCGTGACCCGTCGAAAGCTTTTTCTTATTCTCGCCGCCAGCACCGCCTTCGGTGCGCTGGCGCTGTCCGCCGCCCGCGCCCGCGATGTGCCTGAGGTCGCGACCGGCTTTGTCGCCAACGTGATCTGCTCGGAGACCTTCGTCAGCGGGCTCCACCCCAGGCGAAATCTGACCGAGACCACGGACGCGATGCCGGGCGCCGGCCTGATCACCTGGGCGATGGACACCGAGGTCGACCTCGATCGCAAGGACGTCACCGTGACGCTGTTCGGGCTCGGCCGCAGCCATGCGGTCTATCGCGAGGGCATGGGCTGCACGCTCGACCATGGCGAGACGCTGGGCGATACCGCGCTTCCGCCGGAGAAGCCACAGGCCGCGCTGCTGCCCGAGATCGCGGGTCCGGAGCTCGTCCCGCCGCAGACCCCGCAGCTTGCGGCTGCGCTCGACCGCGCCTTTGCCGAGCCGGCCGAGCCGCCGTTCCGCCGCACCCGCGCTGTCGTCGTGATGAAGGATGGCCGCATCGTCGCCGAGCGCTACGCCAACGGCATCGGCATCGACACGCCGCTGCTCGGCTTCTCCATGAGCAAGTCGGCGATCTCGGCCCTGATCGGAATCCTCGTCCGCGAGGGCAGGCTGACGCGCGACCAGCCGGTCCCGATCGCGGCCTGGCGGAATCCCGACGATCCGCGCCACGCGATCACGGTCGACGAGCTGTTGCGCCACACTGCAGGGCTTGCGCTCGGCAGCTCGCTGCAGGCGTCGCTGGCATCCGTGCTCGAGCCGGTCAACCGCATGAAGTTCATGGAATCGGATATGGCCGCCTTCGCCGAGAGCGTTCCGCTGGAGAGCGCACCCGGTCGGGTCTGGAACTATCACGACGGCAACTACCTGATCCTCTCGCACCTGATCCGCAACGCCGCCGGCGGGCATGCGACTGATGTGATGCGCTTCGCGCGTGAGGAGCTGTTCGGACCGCTCGGCATGCGCAATGTCGTGATGCAGTTCGATGCTGCGGGCACGCCGGAAGGATCGGGCGCGATGATGGCGAGCGCGCGCGACTGGGCGCGCTTGGGTCAGCTCTATCTCAATGACGGCGTGGTTGGCGGCAAGCGCATCCTACCCGAGGGCTGGGTGAAGTACTCGGCATCGCCGACGCCGAATGCCTGGGTCGGCTATGGCGCGGGCTTCTGGACCAATCTCGGCGGGAGCTTTGGCGCCCACTACCGTGTCGAGCACGGTTGGCCGCGCGATGCCTTCTTCGCCAAGGGCACGATCGGGCAGTATGTGATTATCGTGCCGTCGCAGCACCTCGTCATCGTCCGGCTCGGCCGCTCGCCGAACATGCCGCCCGAGGCGGACGGTGTGTTCGATCTGGTTCGCGATGTGGTTACATCGACTTCCATAAGTCCGCGGCTCGCGGGCGGCAATTGACCGGCACGTCACACAGCGCCCGCGCGATCGTGAATTGAATCTCGGCCTCCGGAATTTTCTGATGCGATGGCGCATCTCGTGAGGAGGAGCGCCACAGTTTCTTGAACCACGCGTCAGCCGGAGACCATCATGCCGAAAGCCTACTGGATCGTGCACGTCACGGTTCACGACGAAGCCCGCTATCCCGAATATCTCGCTGCCGCGATGCCGGTATTCGCCAGATACGGCGCCAACTTCATCGTGCGCAATGGCCCCTATGAGGTGATGGAAGGCACAACGCGCCAGCGCAACTTCGTCATCGAATTCAGGGATCGCGCCACTGCGATGGAATGCTACACCTGCCCGGAATATCAGGCCGCGAAGGCGATCCGGCAGAAATATTCAGAGGGGGATTTTGTGATTATCGATGGAGCGGAGTAGGACGCGCCGTCATTCCAGGGCATGCGAAGCATGAGCCCGGAATCCATTTCGCCACGCGGGCGATGACACCGCGCTGTTTGACTTCTTGAATTACGACGCATCCCCGCCGTCGTCGTCCCGGCGAAGGCCGGGACCCATTACCCCAAATGAGACTTGTTGTGCGACGCCGGGGCCGCGATCCGGTTTCATCGCTGAATGCGGTGGTTGATGGTGTGGACGGCCCCCTACGGCATCAGTGTGCCAGAATGAGGTTGTCTAGATCTCATACAAGGGAGCCGTCCGTGAACCAGATTATCCGCATTGGGATTGATACGTCGAAGTATATTTTT
>NZ_JADYVV010000142.1:0-4421 GCF_020194035.1 Bradyrhizobium sp. BRP56 | reverse complement strand
GATGCTGCCGCACATGAAGCGCGGCTCTGACGGTTCGCTGACGATCTACGTCCAGAGCAAATCCCCGGGAGCGGACAAGGAGGCAAACTGGCTGCCGGCGCCGGATGGCCCGGTCTATGTGGTGATGCGACTGTACTGGCCGAAAACCACACCGCCATCGATTCTGCCGGCAGGCGAGGGGACATGGAAGCCGCCCGGCTTCAAGCGCGTATCTTAGAGATCGGATTTGTATCGGCCGGATGCGCGGAGACCGTGTCACGGATGCAGGCATTTGGCCGATATCGCCGTTCTACCGGGCTTGTGGGTGTGCGGTCCTGCACGGCAGATAAAGGAATCAGGTCGTGCTCATCATTCTGACGCTCTACCTCGTTCTGGTATGGCTGGTCTTCTCTAGGCTCAAGCTGGTCCGATGGGGCTGGGCGTCCGGCACCGTCACCGTGCTGCTCGGCGCGTTCATCCTCGCGGTATTCCTCGCGATGTTCAACTACCTGACCCCGTCGGGAAGCTTAGTCGTGATTTCCCGCGTCATGGAGGTCGCGCCCAATGTTTCCGGCGAGGTGATCGAAATCCCGGTCAAGCCAAACGAACCGGTGAAGGCCGGCGCGGTGCTGTTTCGCATTGATCCGGCACCGTTCCAGTACAAGGTCAACCAGCTCGAGGCATCGCTTGCCCAGGCACGGCAGCAGGTCAAGCAACTGAAGGCCAGTTACGAGCAGGCGACGGCGAATGTCGATGGACTGACCAAGCAGCTCGCCTTTCACACCCAGCGGCTTTCCGATTACCGCAAGCTTGTCAGCGAGGAGGCGCAGACCGCGTTTCGTCTGCAGGACGTCCAGGTGCAATACGACACAGTCGAGTTTCAGCTTCAGGCGGCCAAGGCCGCACAGCTGAGCGCACAATTGGCGATGGAGTCGGAAATCGGCGGCGTCAATACAACCGTCGCACAGATCCAGGCCCAGCTCGACCATGCGAAGTGGGAGCTCGAGCAGACGACGATCCGCGCCATCGGCGATGGTGTCGTTACGATCATGGCGCTGTCGGTCGGCGACCGCGCCATGCCGGTGCGCTCGGTGATGTCGTTCATCGTCGCAAACGATATCGTCATCACCGGCATGTTCCCGCCGAACGGATTCCGGACCATCAAGCCCGGCGCGCGGGTCAAGCTCGTCTTCGACGACGACCCTGGCCGCATCCACGAAGCGACGGTCATGGCTATCCCCCAAGGCGTGGGGCAGGGCCAGATCGCGGTCTCAGGTACGCTGGCGCGGGTCGGCTCGATCGGAGGCGCGAAGGCTTATCCGGCTGCTATTTCGATCCCGAAGACCATCGACCGTAGCCAACTCCGGCTCGGAATGCCGGGCACCGCCACCGTGTTCGCGGACAACGCCGGCGTCATCGGCCTGTTGATGTCGATCCTGGTCTGGATCGGCTCGTATACGGCATATTTATAACCGCCTTCCATTTCACTCTCGGCTCCAATCGGTAGCCCATCCAGATATCTCCGGAGAAAAAATTGGGTCTTCGATCTGCAGGCAGTATTGCAGTCCTCGTTTCGGGCACTCTTCTTGTCCAGTTGTGCTCGGGTGCTCGCGGTTACGCCCAGCAATCAACTGGTCAATTGTTGATCTCATCGGGATTCAGCCCTGTCGCTGCGACCACGCCGGAGCTGTTGAAGCGGCTGATGTCGTTCCCGCCCAATCAGTTACAGCTACGGCAGAGGAGCGGACGTCCCTACTACGTCTACGCGGATCCCTCCGGATGTACCTGTGCGTATGTGGGCAGCGTGGCCGCGATGGACAAATATCGCGCCAGTTATGGTGCATTGCCGGCAACTACGCTCTCGGCAGGCGGCTTTACGAATCCCGAGCAAAACCTGATCAACAGCATGGAAAACGATGACGCCTCAGCCCAGTTCAACGATGACGTATTTGGTCCGGATTTTTAGGTTTGCCTGATGTGCTTTCGAGCATGACGGTTCTGCGCGCTGTTGGCAGACGCGCCGCACCGACCTACCGTCGGCAGCGTTGTGTTGATAGAGACCGGCGCTTCCAGCTCCTCTGCGCAAAGGAGGAGAGATCGATCCCATCCGAACTCGTGGCGCTCCCATACGGCGAAACCGGGTCCGATCGATCGACGGTGAGGTCGGGCCAATGACAAGGCGTGTCGAATCAAGGGATACCTTCAACCATTCGGGCGGCATGGCGCCCAAGGCAGAACGCGCTTATCCCGGCCGCGATTGCGCACGAAACTGTCGCGGCGTAACGCCGGTAATTCGGCGGAAGGCGCGCGCAAAATGCGCTGGATCAGTGTAGCCCGAGGAGAATGCGATTTCGATGATCTTGGAATCCGTGTCGCGCAAGAGCTTGCTGGCATTCTCGAACCGGATGGTGTCGAGCAGATCCGAGTATGTCATGCCGGCGTACGCGAGCTTACGTTGCAAGCTCCTCGCGCTCGCGCCAGCCATCTCCGCAACCTGAGCGAGAGCCGGAAGTCCTTGGTCGAGGTAGGACGGCAACATCAACTTGAGCGTTGCGATGATGTCATGACCTGACGGGCCAGCCTGATCGTCTTGCAAGGAGAGCACTTGCTCCTTTGCGCGATTGGGAAGGCTGAGGAGCGAGATCGGCACGTCGATCCACGATGCGTCTTGTCCCGACAGGAAACGCGTGTTTGGCCAGAATGATTGACACGCGGGGCTCGGCGTATACCGGGCTTCAAACGCGATTGTAGCAGGAGCCCAATCCGGTCCGGCGAATTGCCGGACGATGTATATGGGGAAAATATTCTGAAGCCATTGTGAATGCTCGAGATGCAGGCGTCCTTTTGTTCCAGTGAGACTGCTGCAAAACTTCACGTGACCGTCGTGGCGCTCGATCCAATTCTTCAAGTTCGAGTCCTCGATCGATGCCCATTTGCAAGCCTGTTGCAGCGCGACCAACAGCGTTGGGGCATGGCCGATCAGAGTCCGGGTTTTCTCGCTCAGGTGACAATAGTGCAGACGTTGGGAAGCGAGGAATCCAAAATCCGGAATGCCCTGTGATCTTCGGGTGATTTCCGCGAAGTCGATTGCTCGCAGAATCGGAACATAATGATCGGCCTTTTCTTCCAATGATGTCGGAAGCTGAAATTTTGCCAGAAACGAACCGGTCGACGCGCCGATTTCGCTAAGGATATCGGCGAAGGGAATGAGGAATTGGCAGCGCGTCAAATGAATATTTGCCACCGGGCTGCCTCTCGATCGTAAAATGGATGCTGTATGTCGGCGGGAATTTCGCTGGGCCCGAGCGTCGGCGTTGCCGGCAAAAATGGAAGAGTTCGCAGCCCCTCTCCCGGCATGCACCGTTCTCGGCACCCCGGCGATCGGCTGCGTCGATCAGCAGAGCCTCTCCTGCGATGCGTGTCTTGCCGGCTCTTTTGGCGGCTTATGGCCAGACGGCCAACAATTCGCTGCATAGGCTTACCGAGACCAAAACTACGACCGGAAAGGAAAGCTGAGCCCTTAGTGCTGCGTTTCGATGAATTCTCTCACCATATCCTCGCAATATTACGTGCGCTCGACAATGTCGAACGAGAGCTGCTGCTTGATCGACAGATGCCTGACTTTCCCGGGCAGTCGGCCACACGGGAGCCGGAATACCCATGGCCTTAAAGCATCTGATATTCTCTAGACGGAGCATAGACTTCGTGTCCCACACCAACAGATGAGAACCGTCCGTTTGCCTTCATCCGAGGCGGTCCGCGCGGCCATTGTCGCGTCGCTGCGACACGGTGACGCAGCCATAAATGGTACAGCCCGCGCCTGCAAGATCGGCACGCGGACGTTGCAGCGTCATCTCGGCCGTATGGGAACAAGTTACCGCGCAATGCTTGCGGAGGTTCGCTTGAGTATGGCTTGCCAGCTCCTCGGGCACTCGAGCAAGCGCCTGTCCGAGGTCGCAAAATTCCTCGGCTATTCCAATGCGAGCAGTTTCAGCCGCACTTTCGCGCGTTTGATGAAAGTTCAGCCCGTTGTCTACAAGCGGCAGCAACTTGCCGGTAAACATCGCCAAGCGCTCCATCGCAGACGACCTTGCGTGATCGATAGCTGAATTAATCCACAAGGTTGGCGTGAAATGGCAAGACGCACGATTTGAATTGGAGCGAAACGTTTGGCGAGATTTCCGGGCTCCGCAAGGAGCCATTTTGTTTTTGACGTTCAACTGAAGCGCTGGGACGCTATGGTGAGCTGTACGCATCCGACGGGCGCCGTCTTGCGTGACGCGAGGTAATTCGCGAAGCGTGTAGCCTTAAGTCTAGCTTTAAGGTCATCAGGCGATGCGGGTCGAGGTTTTGGGCGGGCTGGAGCGGCGGCGGCGCTGGTCGCAGGACGACAAGGCGCGGATTGTCGAGGAGACGTTGGTGCCGGGCGCGAAGGTGACTGA
>NZ_JADYVV010000141.1:0-4560 GCF_020194035.1 Bradyrhizobium sp. BRP56 | reverse complement strand
TCCAAAAATGCTATCGCGGTATCGCATGCTCGGCCTTCTGTGTCTCGACAACCAGAAAAGGCCGATTTGCCTCGGTCTTGCCGAGCATGCACCGCGACATAGTGAATCATTCCCCGGACAGCCCTGCGCTTGCGGGGAGAGGTCGGATTGCATCGCAAGATGCAATCCGGGTGAGGAGGTACAGGTCTCACCAACGCCAACGCTCGTGGAAGCAGCCCCTCACCCCAACCCTCTCCCCGCGAAGAGCGGGGAGAGGGAATGGATGGCGCGCAAATCGGGGATAGCATGACTCTAACAACCACCTCCCCTGCCCCCCGCCCCCGCATCGACTGGACACGCCCGGTGCTGTGGCTGTTCGCGGCGGTGCTCATCCTGCTGATCCTGCTGCCGCTGTCGTGGCTTGCGGTGTTTGCCTTCACCGACAAGAGCCGGCATCCGACGCTGCAAAACTTCGTCACGCTGTTCAGCAATCCCGATTTCCTCGATCCGCTGCTGACGACTGCGATCATCGCGACCACGTCGGCGCTGATCTGCTGCATCGTCGCGGCACCGATCAGCTGGCTGGTGTCGCGCACCGACATGCCGGGCCGGCAGACCATCCGCGCACTGGTCACGGCCTCGTTCGTGACGCCGCCGTTTCTCGGCGCGGTCGCCTGGGAACTGCTGGCTGCGCCGAATTCCGGGCTGTTGAACCAGCTCTACCGGCTGTTCGCGGGCGAAGATGCCGACGCGCTGTTCAACATCTATTCGATGACCGGGATCATCTTCGTGATCTCCTGCTACACGTTCCCGTTCGTGTTCGTGCTGGTGGCCAATGCGCTCGACACCATGCCGGGCGAGCTGGAAGATGCCTCCGCGATCCTCGGCGGCAATGCCTGGACCACCGCGCGGCGGGTGACGATCCCGCTCGCGCTGCCCGCGCTGGTCGCGGGCGCGCTGATCGCGTTCCTGCAGGCGATGACGCTGTTCGGCTCGCCGGCGATCCTGGCGCTGCCGGCCGGCTTCCACACCATGACGACCAAGATCTGGAGCCTGTTCCAGTACCCGCCGAAGCTCGAGCTCGCGGCCGCCGCCGCGGTGCCGCTGCTGGTGCTGACCATCCTGCTGCTGCAAGGCCAGAAGGCGCTGCTCGGCCGCCGCGGCTATTCGGTGATCGGCGGCAAGTATGGCGCGCCGCGCCGGGTGGAATTGCGCGGCTGGCGCTGGGCGGCGCTCGGCTTCTGCCTCTTGGTGCTGCTCAACCCGGTATTCCTGCCGTACCTCGCGCTGCTCAACGCCGCGTTCTCGCCGAACGCTACCACGCTGGTGACGCCGTCGACAGCGACGCTGCACAACATCGTCTTCGTGTTCACCGAGCTGTCGTCGACCCAGCTCGCGCTCAAGAACACCGTGATCCTCGGCACCGCGACCGCGACGATCGGCACCATCCTCGCGCTCGTCATCGCCTATGTCACGACGCGCAAGGTGATCGCGGGCCACCGCGTGCTCGGCTTCCTCGCCACCGCGCCGGTCGCGGTGCCCGGCATCGTGCTCGGCGTCGGCCTGTTCCTGAGCTACACGCGGCCGCCCTTCGTGCTCTACGGCACGCTGTGGATCCTGCTGTTGGCGTTCCTCACCATCAACCTTCCCTCGGCCTACCAGCAATTGCAGGCGGCGTTCGCGACCATCCATCCCGAGCTCGAGGAGGCAAGCCGCATCCTCGGCGCGACCCGGCTGCAGGCGCTGCGCCAGATCACCGCGCCGCTGCTGCGCACCGGCGTGATCGCGACCTGGTGCTTCATCTTCATCGGCGTGATGCGGGAACTGTCGGCGGCGATCGTGCTGTTCACCTCGCAAACCAAGGTGCTCTCGGTCCTGATCTACGATCTCAACGAAGGCGGCGACCTCGCCGCGATCGCGGTGCTCGGCATCGCGATGCTGGTGATCACCTTCGCCGTGGTGCTGGCGGTGAACCGGATTCCGATGTCCGGCGGCAATGCCGGCGCGCGGCTGCGGAACGGGTAGCCCCCCTAACCACGTCGTCATTGCGAGGAGCGAAGCGACGAAGCAATCCATTCTATCCCTTCGGGGAACGATGGATTGCTTCGCTTCGCTCGCAATGACGAGGCAACCAAGGATGCGCGCCCCATCTGGCAATCGCCACATTCATCCCGATATAGAGCGGAACCCCGCACCATGAGGATCGTGTGACCAAATCCGCCACCACAACATCGCCCCCGGTCGCACCGCGCCGGCCGCATTCCTTCACCACCCACGGCATCACGGTGACCGACGACTATGCGTGGATCAAGGATCCGAAATGGCAGGAGGTGCTGCGCGATCCCTCGATCCTCGATCCCGATATCCGCACCTATCTTGAGGCCGAGAACGGCTACGCCGAGAGCCTGCTCGGCCATACCGACGCGTTGCAGAAGCGGCTGGTCAAGGAGATGCGTGGGCGGATCAAGGAGGATGATTCCAGCGTGCCGTCGCCGGACGGCCCGTTCGCCTATTTCCGCAAGTTCCGCGAGGGCGGCCAGCACGAGCTGTACTGCCGTACGCCGCGCGACGGCGGCGACGCCCATGTCGTGCTCGACGGCGACGCGCTGGCGAAGGACCACAAATATTTCAAGTTCGGCGGCAGCCGGCATTCCAACGATCACCGCCTGCACGCCTGGAGCGCCGACACCAAGGGCTCCGAATATTTCTCGATCCGGGTGCGCGACTGGGCCACCGGCGGCGATCTCGACGACCTCGTCGAGGAAACCGACGGCGGCGTGGTCTGGGCCGCGGATTCCAAAAGCTTCTTCTACGTCAAGCTCGATGACAATCACCGGCCGATGCAGGTGTGGCGGCACAAGCTCGGCGCCAAACAGGCCGACGACATCCTGATCTATGAGGAGCAGGATTCCGGCTGGTTCACCCACCTGCACGAGAGCGCAAGCGGCCGCTTCTGCGTGATCGCGGGCGGCGACCACGAGACCTCGGAGCAGCGGCTAATCGATCTCTCCCATCCCGACGCGCCGCCGCGGCTGGTCGCGGCACGCGAGGAAGGCGTGCAATATTCGATCGCCGACCGCGGCGACGAGCTGTTCATCCTGACCAACGCCGACGACGCCATCGACTTCAAGGTCGTCACCGCGCCGCTCACCGCGCCCGAGCGCAGCAACTGGCGCGACCTGATCCCGTATCGCGAAGGCGTCTATGTGCTCGACGTCGAGCTCTATGCCGGCCACATGGTGCGGCTGGAGCGCGCCAATGCGCTGCCGGCGATCATCATCCGCGACCTCAACAGCGGCGAGGAGCACGCGATCGCCTTCGACGAGGCGGCCTATTCGCTGGACACCATGGGCGGCTACGAGTTCGACACCACCAACTTACGTTTTGCCTATTCGTCGATGACGACGCCGTCGGAAGTCTATGACTACGACATGGCGACGCGGACGCGTGTGCTGCGCAAGCGCCAGGAGATTCCGTCCGGCCACAACCCGGCCGACTACGTCACCACGCGCATCATGGCGACCTCGCATGACGGCGCGCAGGTGCCGGTCTCGATCCTGCATCGCAAGGATTTCGTTCGTGACGGCAAGGCGCCACTTCTGCTGTATGGTTACGGCTCCTACGGCATGGCGATGCCGGCCTCGTTTGCCGCCAACCGGCTGTCGCTGGTCGACCGCGGCTTTGTCTATGCGATCGCGCATATCCGCGGCGGCGCCGACAAGGGCTGGGGATGGTATCTCGACGGCAAGCGCGAGAAGAAGACCAACACGTTCGACGATTTCGCCGCCGCCGGGCGTGCGTTGATCGAGACGAAATACACGAGTGCCGAGCGCATCGTCGGCCATGGCGGCTCGGCGGGCGGCATGCTGATGGGCGCGGTCGCCAACCGCGCCGGCGAGCTGTTCGCCGGCATCGTCGCCGAGGTGCCGTTCGTCGACGTGCTCAACACCATGCTCGACGACACGCTGCCGCTGACGCCGCCGGAATGGCCGGAATGGGGCAATCCGATCGAGAGCGAGAAGGATTTCCGCACCATCCTGTCCTATTCACCCTACGACAATGTCGCAGCCAAGGACTATCCGGCGATCCTCGCGATGGGCGGGCTCACCGATCCGCGCGTCACCTATTGGGAGCCGGCGAAATGGATCGCGCGGCTGCGCGCCACCATGCGCGGCGGCGGCCCGGTGCTGCTGCGCACCAACATGGGCGCCGGCCACGGCGGCGCCTCCGGCCGCTTCAACCGCCTCGACGAGGTCGCGATCGTCTACGCGTTCGCGCTGTGGGCGGTCGGGATGGCTGAGAAGGCTGAGGCGTAACTTCTCCCTCGCCCCGCCCTTGCGGGGAGAGGGTTGGGGTGAGGGGCCGCCTCCGCAAACTCGATGAAAATGAATTTGCGGAGACTCCCCCTCACCCGGATCGCATCTGGCGATGCAATCCGACCTCTCCCCGCAAGCGCAGGGCTGTCCGGGGAACGTCATCCATAGCAGAACTCCATCTGGTTTGGGGATGTTCTGCATTTGCGGTGGCTGGGATTGATGGGCGGAGGCTGGTCGATGGTGGCGAGTGCTCGACGGGTGAACA